>NZ_JACHCW010000009.1:0-272817 GCF_014200825.1 Pedobacter sp. AK017 | reverse complement strand
TTAGGGTGTATAACTCAAATAAAAATAAAAATACTGGGTGTATAACCAGATTGAAATTAATTCATTAACCTGTATAGCTATAAACGGATAAGACAGATTTGTTTCTACTTATCACCTTACTATCTGCTGCTCAATACCTCGGTCGTAGCTTGTTCGTAAAAAGTACCCTTTTTATGAGCCAGGTGTGCGCAAGCTACGAGCAAAGTACGCCCAAGGACGAAGGTAGAGCCAGATTTATTACAAGCCGCCTTTTATAGGCGGCTTGTATTTTTCTTAGGAGTTTTAGCTGGTCAGTTTTGCAGCATCACGCAAAGCCTTGATCGCATCATGCGCAGATTTGATCTCTTCAGCCTGCCGGCTTACAGTCGACAAAGCTTCGCCCCCCAATTCTCCTTTTTGCAAAGCCAGCTGATAAGCGGCCTTGATCGCGTCTTCCCCACGTTCTGCTTCATTGAGAATGCTCAACCGGTCATTTCCGCCAAATAACGACTTCACATCTATCCAGGCCCGGTGCAAAGTACCGGCAATGGTGTTGCCCGTTTCTACCTCTTCACCAAGCCCCGCTACCAATGCAACCAGTTCCTGGCTGAATTTTCTGCTCTGGGTACTGTACTCCTGGAATATTGCTTTCAAATCAATATTTTCATCTTTAATGTCTAAAGCCGCTTTCTGGAAACCTTCAATGCGGTCATTATTAATTTCGATCAGCTCATTTAAAATTGTTGTCGTTTTCATAGTCATCTTTCTTGAGTTTATATAACATGCAATCAATCGAATTGTTTTTTCTAGCTGGCAGCTGTTGGTACCGGTAAGCTATACCAATGGTTATGATCAGCCAACAGTACAGATGTGAAGTACAATATCAGGTTGACTACTGTTATTGAATTTGACGGGTATGATGCTACATGGATAATGGGCTCAAAACACTTATAACGATCTATTCTGCTCCAGATTCAGCTCTTTAAACACTTCTTTAGTAATAATCTTGGTATTATAAGCCAAATGCTCCCAATTACAATGGAGAATAGATATTGGATAAGGAATCCCATCCTGCCTTTTGGTTAAATCCATACTAATTACCGAATTCTCCATGATTTCCCGCTCACCCCGCATCAAACCAAAAATACGTTCGGCGAATTGCTGATCAACGCCCAAATAAAAGCTGGCATAAGTTTCCAAACCTTTAAGGGTTTTCATATTCAGCGAAATTTCAAAAGAAGTTCCCATAATAGAAGATAAAAAAAAGAGCCACCTGATGGCAGCTCTGTAAATTGATTTTACAAAAAATTATTTAATCTCTATCTGACGGCTTATTGCCTTTGCCTCTTCCCTTTTAGGGATATCAATAGCCAATATACCTTCGTTATAGCTTGCCTGTATGCCGTTTTCATCTGCACTTTCAGGTAAGGTAAATGAACGGACAAAAGAGCTATAACTATATTCGCGCTTGGCATAGTTTCTTTGCTCCTGCTTATCTTCTGTGCGCTTCTCTACAGAAATATTCAGCACATTCCGTTCAAGACTGATTTTGAAATCTTCTTTTTTAAGTCCCGGAGCAGCCAGTTCAACGTGATAGTGGTCCCCCGATTCACTGATGTTGGCCGCAGGTACCCTGGTTACCATACGGTCGGCAAAGAAGGTATCATTGAAAATAGAATCAAAAACATCATTAAAGCCCGGCATTAATGTGTTGTTTTTTTGTGGATTAAATTTAACCAGTGTCATAGGTTTTTCCTCCTTAATTTGATTTAATGATTAAAACTTATAATTAATTAAACAATTTGAACTCAAGGTTCGGTAAAAATATGACAACTGAAATGCCAAATGGATTTTTGCTTAAATTAACAGAAATAATTACAGCATTGCTGAAAAATATTCAGTTTCCGGCTGTCAAAAATTCAGAAATAGCGGGTTCATATCTGTAATCTATAACAAATGGAAAGGACATTTGCATCAGGAATTGCTGGTTTTGCCAGACAGGTGTATCAAATAAAAAGGGTTGCTCTTTGTGGAGCAACCCTTTTTATTTAAGCTTTCCGCTTGGCGGAGAGGGCGGGATTCGAACCCGCGGTACCGTTGCCAGTACGACAGTTTAGCAAACTGTTCCTTTCGGCCACTCAGGCACCTCTCCAATTCCCGTTAGCATCCTTGCTGAGGGAGTGCAAATATAGCAACGTGATCGGTGTTTGCAAAAAAAAATTACAGAGTTTGCTGATAATCTATGCGCACATGATAAATGCTCATCAGCATTGTCTTGAATATCAGCTTTATAGTTTCCAGATCTTTTAACGTAATATCGCAATTGTCCAACTGGTTTTGCTCCAGTTTATAATCTATGATCCTTTCAACAAGGTCATTTATACTTTGGGCATCCGGATTTTTCAGGCTCCTTGAAGCTGCTTCTACCGAATCGGCCAGCATCAGCACCCCTGTTTCTTTAGAAAACGGGATAGGCCCCGGGTACCTGAAAATGTTCTCATCTACAAATTTTTCAGGCGAGTTCTTTAAGAACGACTGATAAAAATAATCTACCCGCGTATTGCCATGGTGTGTCCGTATAAAATCAATCACACTCTCCGGCAGCTGGTGCCTGCGGGTAATTTCTATGCCCTTATGCACGTGTTTAATGATGATCTGAGCACTCTGCTCGTAAGGCAGCTTATCGTGCGGACTCAAAGCGGTATTCTGGTTTTCTATAAAATACTGCGGGTTCTCTATCTTACCGATATCATGGTACAGTGCCCCTGCCCTTACCAGCAATGAATTGCCCCCTATTTTAAAAATGGCTGCCTCGGCCAGGTTGGCCACCTGCAGGGAATGCTGAAAAGTACCTGGTGCTTTAAAAGCCAGCTCCCGCAGCAGCTTGTTATTGGTATTGGTCAGCTCAATCAGGGCCACATCCGAAGTAATGCCAAACATCTTTTCAAAGGCATAAATAAGCGGGTATGCCAGCAGCGAAAGCAGGACACTTACAATAAATGGCACAAAATTCATCCATTCTATCTGGGTCAGTGATCCTTCCCTTAGTAAAGCTATACCCAGGAAAGAAACAAAGTAAGCCGAAAGGATAAATAAAGCAGACAACAGCAATTGCTCGCGCTTAATTAAATTTCTGATACTGTAAATGGCGACCATGCCCGAGGTAACCTGATAAAAAACAAACTCAAAGCTGTTGGCCACAAAAAAACCAGAAATGAGCACCACCAGCAAATGCAGGTAAAGCGCAAGCCGGGTATCAAACAGGATACGGATAATGATGGGGACAATACAGAACGGTATATAATAAATACTCGGCAGATTGAGTTTAATGGCCCAGGTTAAGGCCAAAAGCATCGTGGTAATCACCAGCAGGATCAGTGACAGCTGCCGGTTATCGGCAAAAATATCCTTTCTGAACAGCTTAAGAAACACCATCAGCAGGCTCACGATAAAGCCCACCAGCAAGATCTGGCCCAGGTAAACCAGTTTACTGTCGCCTATGGTTTTGGTCTGGGCCTCATAGGCCTCCTTAAAGGAAAGCAGTTTTTGATATACCTCATCGTCAATCACATTGTCCTTGGAAATGATCAGCTCGCCCTTTTGCACCATCCCCCTGGTGGTAGACAGGCTGCTTACCGTGTTGTTCTGCACCACAGCAGTCAGCTTTTCATCAAAAACAATATTGGGCTGTAAATGATCCTCCGCCAGGTTCTCTACCACTTCCTCAATTTTCAGGTTAACCGATTTAAAGTTATTTTTAAAATAGGCCAACGCGCTCTGTACCGTAAAAACGTCCTGGGTGTTTACCGTCTTGCTGATGTTGTTGTTCAGCAAAGAAAAATCGTAATTGGGGTTATTGCTTTTCTGGTGTTTTATGTTGATGGCAATAATCCCTTTGTTATAGATATCCTGCAACAGCTTCAAAGCGCTTTGCCTGTAGCCTGGTCTTTCACTTTCAGGGAAGGCATTGGTCCTCCATTTCACATCAAATTCATTCAGATAAGCCTCTTCTACCGCGTTAAAAAGTTCTCTGTTTAACTTATAAATTGGCAAAACATTGTCCAATGCATCCTGTTTATCAATGGTAACCTGTGGATTTGTTTTTAAAATGGCAAAACTAAAGGGCGATACCAGGTCTTTGTTCTTCCAGATCGTACCTTTCTCAAACTCATACCTGAAACGCGGTTGTTTAGGCAAAAAAACCGTTATGATGAGCACTGAAAGCACCATCATAATGTATTTTATGTTAGATGAATACTTGCGGTACAATACCTTATGGGAATTCTTTCTGATTTTAGCCAAAGCGATATAAATTGATTATTACTCAAAAATAACACAAATATTCGTCGTAATGTAATTGTTTTTAAATCGCCGGGCGATGATCATGCGTTTTGGTAACGTAAAGCACCGGATTTGCTTTTCATATGCTCCATTTATTTTTAAATTTTTTTTTAAACATTTTTAGATCATTTTTAAATCTTATGTTGGTCAAATCGACCTAGCAAGGACCTAGCAACGTTCCAGTAAGGTCCTAATAAGGTTCTAATAAAATATAGCGCAGTTTAAACACATTTCATCAGGACCAGGCCCTGCGCTCAGCCCCCGGACATTGTAAAAGTTAAATTACCTGGTATTTAACCACCGATAGCCGGTAAATACTTAACTTTGTTCATAACTAACTTAAAAACATTAAATGAAAGAAGTAGTCATTGTTTCTGCTGTAAGAACCCCGATTGGAAGTTTTGGAGGCTCATTATCGGGCTTTTCTGCTATCCAGCTGGGTGCTTTTGCCATTAAAGCAGCTGTTGAAAGGGCCGGGATTAAGCCAGGCGACATCCAGGAGGTTTATATGGGCAATGTGTTATCTGCCGGACTGGGACAGGCGCCCGCCACGCAGGCAGCTAAATTTGCCGGTTTGCCGGATGTACCTTCAACAACAATCAATAAAGTATGTGCATCGGGTACCAAGGCCATTATGCTGGCCGCCCAAAGTATAGCCCTGGGCCAGAACGATATCGTTGTGGCGGGTGGTATGGAAAGCATGAGCAATGTGCCCTATTACCTGGACAAAGCCAGAAATGGTTACCGGCTGGGGCACGGACAAATTACAGACGGACTGGTAAAAGATGGGCTGTGGGACGTATATAACGATTATCACATGGGCGCTGCTGCTGAACTTTGTGCTGCTGAATGTGGCTTTAGCCGCGAAGAGCAGGATGCTTTTGCGATCGGTTCCTACAAAAAATCGCAGGCCGCACAAACAGAGGGCAGGTTTAACCAGGAAATTATTGCTGTAGAAGTGAAAGACCGCAAAGGCGATACTACAATGGTAGATAAGGACGAAGAGCCATTTGCCGTAAAATTTGATAAGATACCTGGCCTTAAACCTGTATTTAAAAAAGATGGTACTGTAACAGCGGCAAATGCGTCGACCTTAAATGATGGCGCTGCTGCACTGGTTCTAATGAGTGCCGATAAAGCTGCAGCACTGGGTTTAAAGCCCCTGGCTAAAATTTTAGCTTATGCCGATGCCCAGCAGGCACCGGAATGGTTTACCACTGCACCGGCAAAAGCCATCCCCCTGGCCTTAAAAAAAGCCGGAAAAAGCATCGCTGATGTTGATTATTTTGAAATCAATGAAGCTTTTTCTGTAGTTTCGTTAGCAAACAATAAAGAAATGGGTTTAAATGCAGAAAAAGTGAACATTAATGGTGGCGCGGTTTCAATGGGACATCCCCTTGGTGCGTCTGGTGCCAGGATTGTGGTTACCCTGCTTTCCGTTTTAGCGCAGCAACATGGCAAAATAGGCGTTGCCGGTATTTGTAATGGCGGCGGCGGTGCCAGTGCCCTGGTAATAGAAAACATGAACTAAATGATTAAGGCTTTAAAACCTTTACTGTTATTTTTTATACTATGCTGTGCCGCAACCCCGGTTTGGGCGCAGCATAGCTTCGACCTCAGCAATGTTCCGGCGTTAAAAAAATACCAGGACTCGCTCATCAGCATTTCCGAGGCAATGTACAATGCCGGGAACAACCAGGACCGCTTTGCGGCAAATGCAACATTTATTAAAACCCTGGTCAATGCATTAAAAACCCAGGCCTCCTTTAATTTCCCCTTCGACTCTTTAAAAAAGGTTACCGTTTTAAAATCGCCCGATAATGCCTTAAGGCTGATCTCCTGGTATGTACCCAATGATGATGGCACATACCGCTTTTTTGGGACCATACAAATGGCTACCAAAGACGGTAAACTAAAAATGTTCCCTTTAATTGACGGCACAGATAAAATTAAGGATGTAAACCAGGTAACAGACAATAAGAACTGGTACGGTGCACGCTATTATCAGATTGTGCCTGTTAAGATAAACGGACAGCAACCTTATTATGTGCTGATAGGCTGGAAAGGGAATAACGCCAAAACTTCAAAAAAAGTGATCGAAATCCTTTCTTTTGACAGGGCCGGGCAACCTGTATTTGGCAAGACCGTATTTGATGGCGTAAAAGGGAGCAGCCAGAAAAACAGGGTGGTTTTTGAATACAACAAGTTAAATTCCATGACCCTTACGATGGACAGGTCGGTAAACATGATCGTATTTGACCACCTCGCCCCTTTTACCCCTGATCTGGAAGGAAACTTTGAATTCTATGCATCCGATTTGAGCTTTGATGCGTATAGAGTTGCAGGCGGCAGGTTAAAGCTGGTTGAAAATGTAGAGATGAAGAATGAGCCCAATGCAATGGACGATTTTTATGCTGATCCGAAAGATAAAAGTACCAAAGCCCCAAAAAAACTTTAAACAACAGTATGAGGCAATTCAATCCATGTTAAAAATTTGTCAGTTTGACCACATGTAACTATCTTGCGCGATTAAAAAACAAACATTCCTATCATAAACTAACTAAACTTATTACATAAAAAACTAACATGAATACACAAAATTTGGACACACCAAATAACTTTTTCGAGAATAAGGTACTCGGACATCCGGCTGGATTGTTTGTCCTTTTCTTTACCGAGATGTGGGAACGGTTTTCTTATTATGGCATGCGGGCCTTGCTGGTGCTGTTCTTAATTTCAAACCTGGATAAAGGTGGCTGGCACTGGCCGGAAGAGAATGCACTGGCTTTATATGGCACTTATACCTCACTGGTGTACCTGACCACCATTATGGGTGGTTACCTGGCCGACAAATACCTGGGCTACCGCTGGGCTGTAGTTATTGGTGCCTGTCTGATGACCATGGGCCATGCCAGTATGGCGGTAGAAACACCGACGTTCTTGTACCTGGGCATCGGTTTCCTGATTTTTGGAAACGGCTTTTTCAAGCCCAACATGACCTCTATTGTTTCTTATATCTATAAAGACCATCCTGAAAAGAAAGATGGTGCCTATACCATTTTTTATATGGGTGTAAATGCAGGTGCATTTCTGGGCATTATGCTGTGTGGTTACATCGGCGAAACGGTGAGCTGGAGCTGGGGATTTGGTCTTGCAGGTATTTTCATGTTTTTTGGTATGCTGCAGTTCTATTTTACCCAGGGTATTTTTGGCGATGTGGGTAAAAGACCTACAGCTGAAGATAACCTTAAAAAGGCCAGCAACGATGATGGCGACAAAAGGGTACCTTTCACTAATCTTGACCTGACTTTAATTGTGGTTTCTTTGTTACTGGGCCTGGTATGGATCCTGAACGATCCCTATTCTAAGATCAGCGGTAACAATTTACTTGATTTTACGGCACTGGGCTTATCCGGACCAAGCTTTACCATTATCAGTGGTGTAATCATATTTTTAGTTTTACTGATCAGCAGGATCCTGCGTTACACTAAAGTAACCAGGGACCGTTTAATTGCCGTAACCATATTTGCTTTCTTTACGGTATTCTTCTGGGCCTCTTTTGAGCAGGCTGGTGGTTCTATGACCATCTTTGCTGATAAATATACACAGCGTGATTTTTCCGGCAGCGCAGCTGCCACCTTTAAGATCATCAATACCCTGCTAACAGTGGTACCGCTTGGCATCATCACCTTTGTACTGTGGAAACTGTTTACCCAGACTTTTAAAAAGTTTGCTGTTGGAAATATGATCCTGGGAACCAGTTTTGTGGTGATCTGGGCTGTAGTGATCTGGATGCTGAACAATGAGTTCCAGAAAGAGACCACTACTGTAGCCGCTTCCTGGTTTGGTATTTTAAACTCCTTTTTTATCATTTCTTTTGCACCCCTGGTCTCAAAGATCTGGGAAAGCAAATACAATCCGCCTGCAGCATTTAAATACGGACTGGGCATGACCCTGCTGGGTCTGGGCTTTGCCTCTCTGGCCTATGGTGCGTCGGCTATTACAGGTCCCGATGCCTCTATAAAAGTGAGCATGGTCTGGCTCATCTTTGCTTATCTTTTCCATACACTGGGCGAATTGTGCCTGTCACCTGTGGGCTTATCTTATGTCAGTAAACTGGTGCCTGCAAGGATGATCGGTGTGATGTTCGGCATCTGGTACCTGGCCATTGCCATTGGTAATAAAACTGCAGGTGCAATGGGTGGTATGATCAATGAAATTACCCATAAATATTCGCTTTCCACATTTTTCCTGATCTTTACCCTGGTGCCGGTTGGCCTGGGTATCCTGGTGATGTTGTTACATCCCCTGCTTAAACGGTTAATGCACGGTGTCAGATAATAAAAAAGGAATATGGCCGAACAATTGACATTAGAAGAAATCCAGGATTTTAAGGGCAAATACCCTAAACAACTCTGGGCGCTGTTCCTTGTAGAAATGTGGGAACGTTTCTGCTTTTACGGGATGCGGGGAATGCTGGTCATATTTATGATCGACAAGGTGCTTGGCCTGGCACTTACAGACAAGAGCGCCAACCTGCAATATGCGGCAATACAGGCCTTTGTGTATACCTTTACCTTTCTGGGTGGTATATTTGCCGACAAAGTGCTTGGCTTCAGAAAATCACTGTTCTTTGGTGGAATGGTGATGGTGCTTGGCAACCTGATCATCGCCACATCGCCTAAAGAGCTTTTCTATATCGGCATTACGCTTTCCATTATCGGGACCGGCTTTTTTAAGCCCAATGTTTCTTCAATGGTAGGCGAATTGTATAAAGATGGTGATGGCCGCAGGGATGCCGGTTATGGTTTGTTCTATGCTGGCATAAATGTAGGCGGTTTACTGGGTGGCGCTTTATGTGTATACCTGGGTAAGTACGTTTCCTGGAATTATGCTTTCCTGGCAGCGGCCGTTGTCATGGCGCTGGGGCTGGTTACCTTTATCTTTACCCAGAAAACCCTGGGCCCTATCGGTGATTCTCCTTTAAAGCATATGCCGCTAAATAAAAGAAGGATGCGTGAAATCGGTGTTTACCTCCTTTCGCTGATCTCTATACCACTGATCCTGATCATGGTGCAAAACACCAGGTACACGGATTATTTCATGTATACCATTGCACCTGTTGCGATTATTTATTTTTTGTACGAAACCTATACGGTTAAAGACCATAAGTTCAGGCTAAAACTATTTGCAGCCTTTATATTTATCTTCTTTTACTTTCTGTTCAATGCTATTTTTGAGCAAAGTGGTGGTTCTTTATCGCTTTTTGCGGCCGAGAATTTAAACCATAGCCTTCTTTTCTTTAACATCGACCCCAATGTGGTCAACAACAGCTCCAATTCTTTTTTTGTGATCCTGTTTAGTCCTTTAATTGGTTTGTTATGGTTATGGCTGGCCAAAAAGAAGATAGAGCCCAACTCGATCATCAAATTCGGCATTGGCTTTCTGTTTCTGGGTGCTTCTTTCTATATTTTCTTTTATACCCGTTTCTTTGCCGATGCAAATGGCATAACTTCCTTAAACCTGTTTACTTTTGGTTACCTGGTAACCACACTGGGCGAGCTGTGTTTAGGGCCTATCGGCATGTCGCTGGTTACCCAGCTTTCACCCAAGCGCTTAACAGGGATGATGATGGGCATGTGGTTCCTGGCCAGTGCATTCGGACAGTTTGCTGCTGGTAAACTGGGTGCCGATATGTCGGTAAGTGACGAGCATGCCTCTTTGGTTACCAAACTGCAATCGTACACGGATGGATACTACCAGCTGGCCATTTATGCTGCTGTTGCTGGTGTATTTTTAATTGTATTCTCACCTTTGATCAAAAAACTGATGCAGGGCGTCAGTTAATCGGATCATATTTAACATATTTTAACCCGTAACCGGTCACTGGCTACGGGTTTTTTCATTTAGAATCCATAATTTCGTGGATTAATTTATTTTACGTGTCAGACAGCCTGGTTATTATTCCCACTTTCAACGAAAAAGAAAACATCGAGAAGATCATCAGAAAGGTTTTTTCATTGAATTACTTTTTTGAGATCTTAATTATCGACGATGGTTCTCCCGATGGTACGGCTGATATTGTAAAAAAACTACAGCTGGAATATCCTGCACTTCACCTGGAACAGCGTACCGGAAAGTTGGGGCTGGGCACAGCTTATATCCATGGTTTTAAATGGGCTTTGGCGCGGCCGCAATATGCCTATATTTTTGAAATGGACGCTGATTTTTCGCATAGCCCGGAAGACCTGGTCCGTTTAAGAAATGCTTGTGTAAATGGGGCTGATGTGGCCATAGGCTCCCGCTATATCAACGGTGTTAACGTAGTGAACTGGCCAATGAGCAGGGTACTGATGTCGTATTTTGCTTCTATGTATGTCCGGATGATTACCCGTATCAACATACAGGATGCCACTGCGGGCTTTAAATGCTATACACGTAAAGTTCTGGCTACCATACCATTGGACAAAATTAAGTTTGTAGGCTATGCCTTCCAGATAGAGATGAAATTTACTGCTTTAAAATATGGTTTTAAAGTAGTAGAGATTCCTATCATCTTTACTGACCGTACCGAGGGGGTATCAAAAATGAGTACCAGGATATTCAGGGAAGCATTTTTGGGGGTGATCCAGATGAAGGTCTCGAGCTGGTTCAGAAAGTACGACCGCTCCTGAGTTATTTTTCTTCGCGCGGTTTACCGTCGCGCATCATGGTACCGAAGTCCCAGTCTTTATCCATTGCTGAAACGATCTTTACAATACGCTTGGTACGAGTAGCTTCGGTTTTGGCTGTATTTAACCAGTTGATGTGCCAGTTTTGATGTGATTTGGGCTGCTTTAAAAAGTTTTTGAGCAGGTGTGGTTCATCAGCCAGGCAAAGCTCAAGGTCTTCCGGCATTTCAATTTTAAAGGTCTTATCTTCCTCCAGGCTCAGTTCAATTACGGCGCCCTTCTCTTTCCTCAGTTTTTTGCGCAATGCCGCATTTAGGGCCATGATAAAATTGCCTTCGCCCATCGGCACAAAGGACAGGCCTTCAATGTCCACGTTATCTAGCTTACCTTTTACCCGAAAACTTTTTCTGCAATCCGGTTTAAGTTGATTTGCTATAGCCTGTGGAATAAAAACATAGGTCCAGCCAGATTTCTCCCCCATTTCGTTAAAACGTTCTATTTCTGCTTTAAAGGTGATCATACAAGTTAAAGTTATAAAGAATATCTTTTTTTTTTAAAACTTCTCTTCAACCCCTAAGCCAAACAAAGCAAAATCATACTTAACCGGGTCTGAAGGATCAAACTCCAGCAGGCGTGCAGTCAGCTCCACTGCCGTTTTCCAATCTGTCTGTTTACGTTCAATAAGTCCAAGCTTCCGCGCTACCCGGTCTACATGCACATCACAGGGGCAGATCAGGTCGGCAGGTTTCAACCGGTTCCATATCCCAAAATCAACCCCCTTATGATCCTGACGAACCATCCATCTCAGAAACATATTCAGCCGCTTGCAGGTAGATTTCTGCAAAGGGGAAGACACATGCTTGATCGTTCTGCGCGGGTAATCTGCCAAAGAGAAAAAATAAGAACGGAAATAATTGAGTGATTTTTCTATTCGCGGCACAGCACTGCTCAATTCCGGCAGCAGGCAGGCTGCAGAAGCACTGCCGCTAACCAGGGGTACTGTTCCTGATGTCATACCTGCTGTATATTCCGTCCTGAACTCATCTGCAGGTGATAGAAAGGCGGTTTCCAGGCTATCCGATTGCTGATAGTGCCGGTTAAAGAAGGACACAAAATACAGCAGGTCGGTATCGTTAAAAGTCCGGTGCTTAAAGCCCAGAAGCCCTTTCAGATCAGCATTGCCATGATGGAGCATAAAGTCGTAAGGCGCATGGTCCATTCTTGCAAAGAGTTCATTGCATTTATTGATGATGGTTTTGCGCTGTCCCCAAGCCAAAATTGCCGCAAAAAATGCGGCAATTTCTATATCCTGTTTTTTAGTGAACTGGTGCGGAATGCAGATCGGATCGTTTTGAATAAAGTTAGGGCGGTTGTACTGCGCCACCTTCATGTCCAAAAAATCTTTAAGTTCTAAAAATTCCAATATTTCATGTATTTATTTTAACTGTCTGCCTTTTATTTAAGTGCCTGTTCCAGATCCTCAATCAGATCGTCAATATCTTCAATGCCAACGCTCAAACGCAACAGGTTATCCGTTACACCAACCTTCTCACGCTCTTCCTTTGGAATAGAGCCATGTGTCATAGATACCGGATGGTTGATCAGCGACTCTACTCCGCCCAAAGATTCAGCAAGTGCAAAAACTTTAAAAGAACCTGCTACACGGAAAGTTTCCTGCAGATCGGCATTTTTTAAAGTAAAGGATACCATGCCCCCAAAATCGCGCATTTGCTGTTTGGCAATAGCATGGTTGGGATGATCTTCAAAGCCCGGCCAGTAGATCCGATCAACTTTAGGGTGTTTTTTAAGGAAATGCGCTACTTTAGCCCCATTTTCGCAATGTGCTTTCATGCGCAGGTGCAGGGTTTTAATGCCCCTTAAAACCAAAAATGCGTCTTGCGGACCAGGAGTGGCTCCACAGGCATTGTAAATAAACCAAAGGTCTTTATACAATTGTTCGTCATTTACCATTAAAGCACCCATTACCACGTCAGAGTGGCCGCCCAGGTATTTGGTAACTGAGTGCATCACAATATCAGCACCCAGGTCTATCGGGTTTTGCAGGTAAGGGGAAGCAAAAGTATTGTCAACCGCCAGCAACAGGTTATGCGCTTTGGCCAGTTTGGAAATACCGGCGATATCTACAATCTGCATAGTCGGGTTGGTAGGTGTCTCTATCCATACCAGCTTTGTTTTATCGTTTACAAAAGGCAAAATATTTTCCGGTCTGGAAAGATCAAGAAAATGGAATTTAATCCCATATTTTGCATAGATCTTGGTAAAGATGCGATAAGAACCCCCGTAAAGATCGTTGCCTGTGATCACCTCATCACCAGGCTGCAACAATTTCATCACTGCATCGGTAGCACCCATTCCGCTCGAGAAAGCCAGCCCATGTTTGGCATTTTCCAGGGCCGCCAGGCAATCTTCCAAAGCTTTACGGGTAGGGTTGGTACCTCTGGAATATTCAAAACCCTTATGATCGCCGGGCGATTTCTGCCAGTACGTAGAGGTTTGGTATATGGGGGTCATTACGGCCCCTGTGGTTGGATCAGGCTCCTGACCCGCGTGGATAGCTTTAGTCGCGAACTTCATATGTCTTATTTTGCTCTGTTTCTGCCTTAAACTGATAACCCAGGTGTTTACCAGTAGGATAACCACTGGCTACCAGCATAGATTGTTTTTGATTTAATGTGACGTCTTTTACCTGTGCAAAAGGTGGGATAACCAGGTCGGAGTCCAGACAGAACAGGATCGATCTTTCGATAATGTCTGTCAGCTTTTCTTCAGTTACCGTGTTGTTGGCAAAATCCTGGTACAGGAAATCGAGTGCCCCCTCCCCTTCCACTATAAAGTGTTTTTCTTTATTGATCAGGATCCTTGCAATCAGCGAACCTTCATCTGCCAAACGGTTATACTTAATAGAATCTGCCAGAAAATTATGGATGTAAATGATGCCACAATAGCTTAAAGAATCATCATCCTTAATGTATTTGGTCTGATATATGGAGTGTGAAGGATCGAAGGTGAAGATATTGGTATGCATAGATACCATCAGCATATCGCCGGAAAACTTTAGCTGGCCTTCAAATTTACTGTTCTCATTGAAATGAACCTCAACAGAAGGGTCTTTGGAGGTATAATCATGCTGTAATTTAATGGCAATCGTTGCCAGCTGTTTTTTCAACAGGGCAAATACCTCGGCCGTACTTCTGTAGATGGCCTGTTTTAAAGAAGCTTTATTTTCAAACTCGGTTAATATTTTCTGATAGTTTTCTGTCTCCATAATCAAAAATTAGCAGGCTTAATATGCCCTTGCAAATAATACACGCTGTTTAGATGGTTTGCCCGAATAAATACAAACACCGTCTTCCAGCTTATTGTTTAGCGGAACGCACCTGATGGTTGCTTTGGTCTCTTCTTTGATTTTTTGTTCCGTTTCGGGTGTTCCGTCCCAATGCGCTGCAATAAAGCCAGCCTTGGTATCCAGCAGTTCTTTCAGCTCATCATAAGAATTGGCCTCGGTAATGTGCGTATCCCTGAAGTTTAAAGCTTTATTATAGATGTTTTCCTGGATTTCTTCCAGCAGCTGGGCAATAAAGATCTCGAGCCCATCCTGCAATACAGTCTGTTTTTCCCTGGTATCCCTGCGGGCCAGTTCCACGGTTCCGTTTTCCATATCGCGGCCGCCAATGGCCAGACGTACAGGAACACCCTTTAACTCATATTCTGCAAATTTAAAGCCCGGACGCTGCGTGTCACGGTCGTCATATTTTACCGAAATGCCCATTCTTTTCAGTTTTGCGATCAGCTCGTCTACAAAACCGGTTATATTTTTCAACTCTTCCTCATGCTTATAGATCGGAACGATCACCACCTGTATAGGTGCCAGTTTTGGTGGCAATACCAGACCTGCATCGTCGCTGTGCGCCATGATCAAAGCCCCCATTAAACGGGTAGACACTCCCCAGGAACTGGCCCATACATGTTCAATTTTACCTTCTTTATTGGTAAATTTCACATCAAAAGCTTTGGCAAAGTTCTGGCCCAGGAAATGGGAAGTACCGGCCTGCAATGCTTTTCCATCCTGCATTAAAGCCTCAATACAATACGTATCCAATGCACCGGCGAAGCGTTCATTAGGGGTTTTTACCCCTTTTACGACAGGCACAGCCATCCATTGCTCGGCAAAGTCGGCATATACATCCAGCATTTTCCGTGTTTCTTCAACGGCCTCTTCGGCTGTGGCATGCGCAGTATGGCCTTCCTGCCACAAAAACTCGGTAGTACGCAAAAACAGGCGTGTACGCATTTCCCAGCGTACCACATTGGCCCATTGGTTGACCAGGATAGGCAGGTCCCGGTACGACTGGATCCAGCCTTTATAAGTGTTCCAGATAATGGTTTCAGAGGTTGGCCTCACAATCAGTTCTTCTTCTAATTTTGCCGTCTCGTCTACGATGATGTTTCCATTTCCATCATTTTTCAGCCGGTAATGTGTCACAACGGCACATTCGGTGGCAAAACCCTCAACATGTGAAGCTTCTTTTGAAAAAAATGACTTAGGGATGAATAAAGGAAAATAAGCATTGCTATGGCCTGTATCTTTAAATTTCTGGTCTAAAACCGCCTGCATCTTCTCCCAAATGGAATATCCATAGGGTTTTATGACCATACATCCCTTAACAGAGGAATGCTCTGCCAGGTCGGCTTTTATAACAATGTCGTTATACCACTGTGAATAATCTTCGTTTTTACTAGTAATACCTTTGCTCATAGCTGTTTGGAACGTTTTTTGTGTTAAATGACTTGTAAAGTAGGCTACAAATCTATAAATTTATACCTACAAAAAAACACAACACACAAAGAAGGGATATAGTTATGAAAGCAATTAATTTATTCACCGGCATGGCACTCACAGCGATAGTTGTGGCGTCGTGTTCTGCGCCCAGGTTAGCGCAGCAAAATTCGAATGATGATGTTTATAACTCAGTGGCGAAGGCTAAGGAATATAGACAGCAGGTACCGGTAAAAGAATCGGAGTACAATGCTCAGGATGATTATTATGGCACCAGTGATCCTTACTATGATATGGATTACTCTTCACGTATCAACAGATTTTCTTACGCCAACCCTTCATGGAGAAGCTATTACGATCCCTATTTTGATGGCGGATGGTATGGCAACTACGGTATGTCGTTGGGCTTAGGCTTTGGTTTAAGTCCTTTCTGGGGCTCTATGTGGAGCTCGCCATATTATGGCTGGGGCAATTATTATTCTCCTTTTTACGGTTATAACGGCTGGGGCTACAACAATTTCATAGGTGGCGGCTATTATGGCGGTGGCTACTGGGGTGGCGGTTATTATACAGGCAGAACCACTAATGTACCGGATTACAGGGCAAGACCCGCCAGAGGGGGCAGCAATGGCTACAATGGCACCAGGGGGAATGCAGAATACCTTTCTCCAAGATCAAGCGCAAGGGGACAAAACAATGCCGGCAATACAGCAGTAAGTTCAGGCCGTCCATCAAGGGGCAGCAGTGGTACTACACAACGTACTACCGAAAGTTCAAGACCGGGCAGCTCAGAAATGTCCAGACCAAGCAGGACTGAAACCTCGAGACCCGCTCCTACCTACACTCCTCCGTCAAGGGGCAGCGAAGGCAGCTCATCAGGCGGAAGCTATGGTGGTGGTTCATCGGGTGGCGGTGCAGGTGGTGCAGGCGGCGGTGGCAGACCATCAAGAGGTGGTGGCAGATAATTTTAGCGAAATACACAGATGAAGAAATTTACACAAATGCTAATGGTAGCTATGGTAGCTACCACTGGCACAACATACGCGCAGTACGCAGGCGATGCCATACGGTTTTCCAATGGAAATTATGGCAGTTCGGCAAGGTTTAAAGGAATGGGAAATGCCCAGATTGGGGTGGGTGGCGACATGAGTTCCTTAGGTGGCAACCCTGCAGGCCTGGGTCTTTTTACACGGTCGGAGTTCAGCTTTACACCAGAATTTAACAGTGCGGGTTCAAAATCTGACTTTCTGGGCAACAGGACAAACGATTCAGGCAATAAATTAAATGTAAACCAGGCCGGTGTGGTATGGTACAACCCTACCTATAGGATACAGGGAGAAAACACCAATAAAGGTGTGCTCAGCACTGTATTTGGCATAGGGTTTAACAGAAATGCTGATTTTACCCAGCATTATACTTATGGTGGCGACAATACAGCCAATTCCATGCGGAATTATTTTGCCGAGCTGGCCAATGGTTCAAAAAACCAGCAGGGCGACCTTGCTGCAAAATCATTGGAAAATTATGCTTTTGAAGATTATCTGATCAATTTTGGTACACCAGGTAACGCCAATACCTATACATCAGATGGTATAAATGGTGCTAGTCAGGTTAAAAAACAGATCTCATCAGGAGGTACTTCTGAACTGAATTTTTCAGGGGCATTGAACATCTCTAACCAGTTGTACATTGGGGCAACTATTGGAATGGTAAATGCACGTTATACCAGTGATGCAGAATTTACCGAGAATGGCGTTATAAACAGCTATAACGGTACCCCGGCTAATGGCCCTGTTGGTTTTGCCGGCAATGAGAATTACAGTTCTGTTTACACACAGAACCAGGAAACCAAAGCTTCCGGGGTTAACGGACGTTTGGGGATGATTTTCAGACCGGCAGGCAATTTCAGGATCGGTGCCACTTTTCAGACCCCAACCTGGTTATATGTAGAAGACATTTATGCTGAAAATTTGTATACTACATTGTCGGGCGAGCGTTTACCGAGCCGGAACGCACTCAATTACAGTTACAACTACCGTTTAAAAACCCCTTTAAAAGGGTCTTTGGGTGCAAGTTATGTGATTGGGGGCCAGGCCATACTTTCTGCTGATGTAGACTTTATTGATTATGCCAGTACCCGTTTTTCTCAGGATGGTGGTGGTACTCCTGACCAGACCATTATGGACAACAATGCAGATATAAAAAGACTGTATACATCAGCAGTAAACTACAGGGTTGGCGGCGAGTATAAGCTCAATAACCTAAGCTTAAGAGCAGGTTATGGCTTAAATGGCAGTCCATTAAAGGATGATACCCAGAACATATTTGACACCAAATATTACAGTGCTGGTTTAGGCTACCGCGTAAACGAGTATTATATAGATCTGGCCTACCAGCGTGTAGAGTCTCAGGACAGGGTAAGTCCTTACAGCCTTAACAATGGTACAGAACCTGTAGCCAGTCTGAAAAATGCAAACAACAATGTATTCCTTACTTTCGGAATCCGTTTTTAACAGCTTTATCCTATTGTCATAAAGGCCGGGGTTTTCCAACTCCGGCTTTTTTTATAGTATACCGTATAAAGAGGCCCCTTTAAGCCCCAGCCGTTCTATGTGTTTTTCTACCCTTTCATCCTTGATCAGCTCGGGTGCATGGTGCGGTTTTTTACGGGCATCAATAATCAGCGGCCCGCTGCAGCCCCAGTGCTTATTGTGGATAAAGGCGCCCAGTCCATGTACATCTGCTGCCGGATTGCTCCGTGTAAAGGTAACCCAGACCAGGTTGCTGATATTTCTGGCTGTAAATTCCTGATCGTCACAAAGTACAATTAAAGCCAGGCCATCATGCTGCTGACCTTTTAAATGCTGTTCCAGTAATACCAGTTCCTGCTCGGTATGCCCCTGATCTGTATAAGGCCTGGCCTTAAGGGCCAGCACACCAGGAATGGCCATCTGGTAGTGGTTAAAGGGTTCAGGCAGGTTAAAGCCTTTGGGCAGCTCATTTGCCAGTATCCTTTTTTGTGCCCCTGCGGCGGCAAAAACAACTTTTGAACCACTGTTAAGTCCATCGCCACTGTAATCCAGTGTATCTATAGTGGTGTTGGTATGGAAATGAAGATCAGTCCTGAAATCCATCCTCGAAAGCACATGCTGCATAAAGGCAGAAAGATCGTGCGTATCCAGGTGTTCATCATCTTCCCTGGCAGCAATAAATAGATATTTAGCCAGACTAAGCTGATTTTTTCCTAGAATATGATTGGCAATGGTCAGGATCTCCTGTGGCCTTCGGTCTTTCAGAAAAGGAGTATACCTTTCGCTGCCTATGGCAAAAAGCAAAGGATGTACACCTGCTGCATCCACTGCATTAACTTCTTTTAAGCCATGGATCTCTTTGGGCAGGGCCGATCCGGCAATTTCATGGATCAGTGCGCCAAAGCTGGTATCTTCCTGGGGTGGCCTGCCCACTACGGTAAACGACCAGACCGCATCTTTGCGGTGGTATACATTGTGCACCTTCATCAAGGGAAAAGGATGCGTAAGGCTGTAATAACCCAGGTGATCACCAAAAGGCCCTTCCGGTTTATTTTCCTGCGGATAGACCATACCGGTGATGACAAAGTCGGCATCGGCCGAAAGGCAAAAACCTTCTTCGTCGTAAAAATAGCGGAACCTTCTGTTGCCCAGTGCACCGGCAAAGGTCATTTCCGAAAGTCCTTCGGGTAAAGGCATTACCGCAGCCAGCGGATGTGAAGGTGGCCCGCCCACAAAAATGCTGACCTTTAAAGGCTGGCCTTTGGCATTGGCTTTACTCTGGTGTACCCCTATTCCACGATGGATCTGGTAGTGGAGCCCAATTTCTTTGTCCCGGATATAATCATTGCCGGCCAGCTGGATCCGGTACATGCCCAGATTGGCATTCAGGATACCAGGCTTGTCTATATCTTCTGTATACACCTGCGGCATGGTGATAAAAGGCCCGCCATCCATAGGCCAGTTTACAATCTGCGGGAGGGCGCTGATGCTTGTTTTACTGAATACCGACTTAAAACTCAGCTTTAAAGGGAGGGCCGTAAGGGCAGTAAACCCGATACCCGGTAATTTTAAAGGATTTTTAAGTGCCTTAATCGGATCGGCACGCAGGTTTACCAGCTGTTCTACTTTGGGCAGACTGTCCCTGAACATGAATTTAGCACGTTCAAGCGTTCCGAACAGATTGGAAACCGCCGGAAACTTACTGCCCTTAATGTTTTCAAAAAACAATGCGGGGCCATTTTGTTCATAAACACGAAGGTGGATCTGAGCCATTTCCAGGTAAGGATCTACCTCTTCTTTGATCCGGATTAAATGACCATGTTTTTCCAGGTCTGCAACACAATCTGCTAAACTTTGATATCCCATTACAGCCAAAGGTATTAAAGAATTATGGTTTTATGTAGCTGTTAAACAGAAAAGCCCCGCTTGCAGGCAGGGCTTTTCTGTTTAACGTCAGTATTATTTCTTACCGGCAAAGGAGCGCAGCATCCAGGTATTTTTTTCTTTAAACTGCATAAACCTGTTTACCATATCGTTGGTGCCATCGTCGCTGGCCTTATCTGTAGCTTCCAGCAGCTCACGTTCCATTTCAATCAGTTTGGCCATATCGTCCAGAATGGCATCTACCATATCCAGGTCTTTCATGCCTATCGTATCGATCTCTTTGATGGCCGATTCTTTAATGTAATCTGCAAAGCGGCTGTGTGGCGGCTTGCCCAAAGTAAGTACTCTTTCGGCTATCTCATCAATAGTTAGCTGTGCATTGGTATATAACTCTTCAAATTTGATGTGTAAAGTAAAAAAATTCTGGCCTTTGATGTTCCAGTGACACCCTCTTAATTTTTGGTAATGGATATGATAATTAGCCAGGTAATCATTTAACATATCTACTACTGGTTTTACTTGTTTTTCGTTTAAACTGATTTCTTTTGCGTCCATGGTATTTATTTTAGATTTATTCCTGAGATCAGGGTCCTGGAGGTATAACAGTCAACTTAAAAAATGGTTTTCAAAAATCTGCATTTACAGGCAATAGGACAATAAAAAGAACGTTTAATAATCGAATTCGACGCTTTATTTATATTATTCGTATAATTGCCCTTTAAAATTTATAAAGACATTAATGCACAAATATTATATAGTATCCGTATTCGCCCTGCTTTTAAACCTGTCGACATTCTCGGCAAGCGCCGAGAGCACCAGAGATTCGATAGGGGTAGAAAACCACAATGGAAAAAAACTGATTGTACACCAGGTTGTTGCCAAGGACACCTATTACTCCATAGCCAGGCGCTACAATGTATCCCCTAAAGACATCATGACCTATAACGACAGCAAATTTTTACAAATTGGCGTCATCGTTAAAGTACCTACCAATGTTCCTTTTAACAGTACCGTAACCCCTCCGGGTAAAACAGGTAAAGCCCAGGTTACAACACCTGCAGCTGCTGTTGCCACTGAAGGCGGGCTGACGGAGCATATCGTACAGAAAAAGGAAAACCTGAACATGCTGGCCGAGAAATACGGTACCACAGTAAATGAGATTAAGCGGGTAAACAACCTGAATTCCATCAACCTGCAAATTGGCCAGGTGCTCAAAATCCCTGGAAAACCGGCAGAACAGGAACCTGTTCAAACGGCCCAGGTGCCAGTTGTACAACCCAGAAAAGAAGAAACACCGGTAAAAACGTCTATCCCTCCTGAAAACAGGTATAAAAAACCGGAGCAGCAGCCTGCAAAAAAAGAAGCCGCCCAGGAAAAGCCCCAAGAACTTGTGGTACATACAGTAGCTTCTAACGAAACCATTTATTCTATTGCTACCACCTATAAAATGACTATGGACCAGTTAAAGGCCAAAAACAACCTGACAGACAATGCGCTGCATGTTGGCCAGAAGCTGCTGATCAGGGGACAATATCCGGTAAAAGGTGCTTATACGCCGGCCGAAAGCAGTGCAGATACGCTGAAATCTATAAAAGATCCGGCATTAAGGTATCCTGCAAGCCGGTACGGATTGAACCAGGTGGATGAAAAAGGAACAGGGATCTGGATTGCAGATGCAGACCTTGACCCTTCAAAAATGCTGGTGCTGCACCGCACTGCCCCAATAGGTACGGTGATGAAAATCACCAATCCCATGACCAACAGGTCTACCTTCGCTAAAGTTGTTGGTAAATTCACAGAAAATGAATCGACAAAGGATGTGATCATTGTAATGACTAAAGCTGTTGCTGATGCACTGGGTGCTTTGGACAAACGATTTTATTGCAATTTAACCTACGGCGGACAAGACAATGAACAATAAGCCTTTCCTGATTGGTATTGCCGGTGGCAGCGGTTCGGGCAAAACCTTTTTTTTAAATTCCTTTTTACATCATTTTAAGCAGGATGAAGTTACCCTGGTCTCGCAGGATGACTATTACTTTCCGGCCGGCGAAATGACGCAGGAAGAGAACAAATTATACAACTTTGACCTGCCCTCAACCATAGACCATGAACAGTTTTTGCTCGACATTAAAAAACTGATGAAAGGCGAGGTCATTTATAAAAAGGAATATAATTTTAACAACCCCCTTGCGGTTACAAAGATCCTGGAGATCAACCCGGCACCAATCATCATTGTAGAAGGACTTTTTATTTTACATTTTAAGGAAATAGCCGGCCTGCTGGACCACAGGATTTTTGTGGAAGCAGAAGACGGAGTAGCGTTGCAGCGCCGCATTAAACGCGATGGCATGGAACGCGGCTATCCTGAAGAGGATGTTTTATACAAATGGCACAACCATGTTGTACCCGCCTACAGGGAGTTTTTGCTACCTTACAAGGAAAGCTGCGACACCATTGTCGTCAATAACCAGGATACCCCCGACGACATCATCCGGATCACAGAAGAAATTTCTGCCGACCTGAAAAAAGAATATTGCAACAAAGACTAAGTCAGCACCATTTCCGGCACATGGTCAGCAGCAAACAGCTTACCGGTGGTAGATTGTTTAATAAAATCAACACTCACACCCGGGGCCCTTTCAATTAATTTAAAACCACCTTCAGGCAATACATCCAGTACTGCCAGTTCTGTTACGATCTTTTTTATGCACCCTACCCCTGTTAAGGGCAGGGTACACTGGGGCAGCAATTTGCTTTCGCCGGCCTTATTTACATGCTGCATGGCCACAATAATATTTTTGGCAGAGGCCACCAGGTCCATAGCACCGCCCATGCCCTTCACCATTTTACCCGGGATTTTCCAGTTGGCAATGTCGCCATTCTCCGACACTTCCATAGCACCCAGAATGGTCAAATCTATTTTCTGGCTCCTGATCATTCCGAAACTCAGGGCAGAATCAAATATGGACGATCCCGGCAAAGTAGTAATGGTCTGTTTACCGGCATTGATCAGGTCGGCATCTTCTTCACCTTCAAAAGGAAAAGGCCCCATGCCCAGCAAGCCGTTTTCCGACTGCAGGACGACATTTATTCCCTCGGGAATATAATTGGCCACCAGTGTTGGAATACCAATGCCTAAGTTCACATAATATCCGTCGCGTATTTCTTTTGCGATACGCTGCGCAATTCCGTTCTTATCCAGCATATTTTATGGGCTTATCCGTTGGTCCTTACTGTACGTTGTTCTATTCTTTTTTCATAAGCCGGGCCCTGAAAAATACGGTGTACAAATACACCGGGGGTATGTACCTGGTCGGGATCAAGCCCGCCAGCTTCCACCAGCTCTTCCACCTCGGCAATGGTAACTTTACCCGCCATGGCCATTACCGGGTTAAAGTTCCTGCTGGTCGACCTGTAGATCAGGTTTCCGGCAGTATCCCCTTTCCAGGCTTTTACGATAGCAAAATCTGCCTCAAAGGCATATTCCATCAGGTAATCTTTACCTTTAAAATTTCTGATCTCTTTACCTTCCGCTACTTCTGTACCCACCCCTGCCGGGGTAAAAATGGCCGGCATACCATAACCTGCAGCCATACAGCGGGTAGCCAGTGTACCCTGAGGGATCAGTTCCACTTCCAGCTCACCACTCAGCAGCTGACGTTCAAATTCTGCATTTTCACCTACATAAGAAGAGATCATCTTTTTTACCTGGCGCTGCTGCAGCATCAAGCCTATTCCAAAATCATCTACACCGGCATTGTTAGAAATACAGGTTAAACCTTTAACCCCCATTTTTACCAGTGCAGCAATACAGTTTTCGGGAATACCGCATAAACCAAAGCCACCAAGCATCAGGGTGCTGCCATCTTCGATGTCTTTTATCGCTTCTTCAGCACCTGAAACAACTTTATTGATCATATCATTAGATTTTGCTGCTAAATTATACTATATCCGGCGTACCGGCCAAATGTTTAGTTGATTTCTATGATCTTATCGTTGCTGCCATTGCTGCTGCCTATGTATATTTTGCCGTCGGGCGACTGGCATATGGCCCTTAAGCGGCCAAATTCATTGACAAAAAAATCTTTGCTGCCCAATATTTTATCACCCGCCTCATTCAGTTTAAGCTGGGTAAATTTAGAGGCCTTTAAACTGAGCAGCAGCAATGAATTTTTAAACTGGGGGATCAGATCGGAATTGTAATAGGTTAATCCGGATGTGGCAATAGTGGGTGTCCAGGCCATCAGCGGCTCTACCACATTGTTGGCGCTGCAAAAAGTCTGCTCGGCAGGTTTATCGCAAAAACCTTCCACATTTGGCCAGCCATAGTTACGGCCCTTCAGGATCAGGTTTACTTCATCATCATTGTTTGGCCCATGTTCCGATGCATAGAGCTTAGCACCCACCTGCACCAGTCCCTGCGGATTACGGTGCCCGTAAGTCCATACCCTGTTGTTCGCTATCGGATTATCCACAGGAATGCTGCCATCCATATTTACGCGTAATATTTTACCCGATAAAGAAGCGGTATTTTGCGCATTTGCAGCTTCACTGGCATCACCAGTGCTGATAAAAAGCTTTTGGTCATTGCTGATCAGCAACCTGGACCCATTATGGATGGAGGATGCAGGGATAAGGTCGAGAATGGTTAATGGCGAGGTTAAGGCAGTACCCGAATAGGTATAGCGCACTACCTTTTCTTTATAGCCCGAAGCAGAATTGTAATTGTATACCACATATACCCATGGATTGGTGCTAAACTGTGGGTTTATAGCCATACCCAGCAGGCCACCTTCACCATTGGACACCACATCGGGCACATTCAGCAGCAGGCTTACTGCACCTGTCTGCGGGTTAACGCGACTGATCTTACCAGCCCTTTCGGTGATCCACAACTGCTGATCGGGGCCATAAACCATTTCCCATACATGCGACAGGCCGGAACTTACCGTTCTGGTCTTTAATTCCACATCGGGCAGCTGTTCGCCCTCAAGGGTATTGGATTTGTTCTTTTTACAGGCAAAAAAAGCCATTAAAAGGGCAAACATACTTATAGCGAGGATTTTCATGAGCAATGGATTTGATGAATAAATTGGGTTACCTTAAATATAACACACTCATTTTAAATATGTTTAATTAAAATAAACATAAGTAATCCCATCGCCACCCCTGTCGGCATGCTCATCCTCTACCCTGTTCACCTGGCTGTACTTTTTCAGGTAATCCCTGATCAGTTTTCTCAAAATACCATCCCCCTTACCATGGATGAGCTTTACAAAAGGAAAACCAAGCATAATGGATTTGTCCAGGTACTTTTCTACCTCGTGCAAAGCATTTTCGCCCCGCATGCCCCTAAGGTCCAGTTCGGCATTGAAATTACTGATGGCCTCAGCAACGCTGCCGGTATAAGAATTCCGCTGTGCGGCTTTTTTAGCCTCCCTGTTGCTGATCTTAAATACCCTGTTCTTTTTGAGCACCGAACGCAGGTCGCCCAGCGCCAGCACCAGGTTGTCCCTGTTGATCTCCAGTACCTGGCCTGTGGTTTCACTGTCCTTCAGCTGCACCCAAT
Organism: Pedobacter sp. AK017; assembly: GCF_014200825.1. NCBI lineage: Bacteria > Pseudomonadati > Bacteroidota > Sphingobacteriia > Sphingobacteriales > Sphingobacteriaceae > Pedobacter > Pedobacter sp. AK017. The sequence continues at coordinate 247,041 of NZ_JACHCW010000009.1, read as the reverse complement.
CGCCTACTTCTATTGGTGTATTTAAGTTTAAAGGGCTAACCGGCTCGGGCTTTTTGTCTTCCCGTACCTGGTTTTGCACCAGCACCTGTTGCAGGTTTTGCCGCAGCTGTTTGGTTACCGCTTTATCGGCCTGCTTTTCCTTAATTTCGGCAATGGTATTTTCAACCAGCTTATTGGCATTTTTAATGATGTTCTGTGCTTCCAGCTTGGCCTCTTTGATCAGTATCTTTTTATTGTCGTCCAGAAAAGCCTTCAGCTTTTCATTCTCGGCCACCAGGTTTTTTACCTTGTTCTGCTGGTTAGATAAATTCAGTTTGGTATCGTAGATCTGTTTTTTCTCGCGTTCCAGGTCTACCAGCAAACTGTCTATCCGGTTCTGGTTGGTGCCTGTTTTGGCCCTTGCCAAATCCAGCACTTCCTTTTGCAGGCCTATATTCTGGGCTATCTCAAAAGCATAAGAACTACCGGGTTTGCCAATCTCCAATATATACAGGGGCTTCATCCGGTCGTTGTCAAACAACATAGAGGCATTTTCCAGTCCGGGTGTATTGCCAGCAAACAACTTTAAATTGGAATAGTGGGTAGTGATTACCCCCCTTGCCTTTTTATTGTTCAGCACTTCCAGCACCGCCTCGGCCATTGGTCCGCCAAACTGCGGATCGGTACCTGTACCAAACTCATCGATCAGTACCAGCGATTTTGGTGTGGCATGGGCCACAAAATAGCGCATTTTGGTTAAATGGGCACTGTAGGTACTCAAATCACTTTCTATCGACTGGTCGTCACCAATATCTGCAAATATATTGTCGAATATTCCTACCTCACTGGATTCATGAACGGGGATCAGTAAGCCCGACTGTACCATTAACTGCAACAGGCCCACCGTTTTCATGCATACCGATTTACCTCCGGCATTGGGGCCGGATACCAGTACAATTCTCAGTTCCTCGTTGATGTGGATGTTCAAAGGCACCACCGTTTTTTTGTCTTCCTTAAAGGAAAGATACAATAAGGGGTGCCTGGCATTGACCAGCCTGGTTTTTGCCGCATTGATCAGTACCGGCATATCGGCCTCTACATCAATGGCAAACAAGGCTTTTGCCCTTACAAAATCAAGTTTTGTTAAAAAACCATGGTACGATAGCAGCAAAGGTGTATAAGGCCTCAGTTCAGTGGTCAGCGCAATCAGTATTCTGATGATCTCCCTGCGCTTGTCAAACTCCAGGTCCCTGAGCTTATTGTTTAAGGTAAAAACCTCTTCCGGTTCAATGTAAACCGTTTGTCCGCTTGCCGATTCGTCGTGTACAAAGCCTTTCAGCTTACGCTTGTTTTCGGCCAGCACAGGGATGCACATCCGGCCATCGCGGATGGTCAGACTGCCATCGGCCACCCAGTTGTTGCTTACCGCCTGCTTATAGATCGAGTCCATCCGCTTGCGCACATCCTGTTCTGCTTTGGCAATATCGCCAATAATGTTTTGCAGTGCCGGCGAAGCATTTGGCTTTATTTTACCCTTTGGGTCAAGTACGGTTTCAATCTTTTTAAGGATATTTTTTTCTACCGGAAGGTGTTCAAACAAAGCTTCCAGATTGGGATAAACAGCGGCACGTTCTTCAAAGAAGCGCAATACCGAAAACACCGTTTGCAAAGAGGCGTACATCTGGTGCAGCTCTTCTTCTACCAGGTAAGTGCCTTCTACCCTGATCTTATCGGCCAGACTTTTAATGTCAAAAAAGGTACTGATCTGCAAAGGTTCCTGGTTTTCAAGAATACTTTTGAACTCCTGCGTTTGCCGCAAAAACTTATTGATCTGGTCAAACTTGGCCATCACCTGCATTTTTGCCACCATTTGCTGCCCCATCGGGCTTAAACAATGTTTGTGGATAAGCTGTTTTACCTCATTAAAACCCAAACGCTCCAAACAATTCTCCGGATATAACATACTTATTTTAAATCTTTTGGCCCCTTGTAGCCCATCTTTAATTTGATCACCTCCCTGCTTTCAACCGGCAAATCGCGGCTCCTGGCAGAATCTCTTAACAAAAAGTTGGCCCAAAAAAGAGAATCTGCCTTTCTTGTAGAGTCCTGCAATGCCTTTCGTCTTATCTTTAATACCTCATTTGCATTCAGCAGTGAATCGGCTTTTTCAATGACATTCATTTCTTTTTTCAGCTCGCCCACTACCTTACCGTAAATTGCGCTTAAGACTTTAGGATCATCGTAATAATAGGCCATACTGCGACTGTACAATGCCGAGTCTATATTGTATTTTTTATAAATCCCCTTGTAATAGGCGGCTGCAATCATTTTGGCCGAATCGGGGCGGCCCACATTGTTAACAACTGCATCTGTCAGATGGATATCGTGCAATACCATAGCCATCTCATCCGGCTGTATGATATCCTTAGGTATACCCGGTTTACAGCCAGAAACAGAAAAAATAACAACTATGCTATACAGAATTTTCCTCATTATGTTAAAACATCATTATTTCTTAGACAAAGTTCGCTAAGGTTATTAATTTTACCAAAAATACTGATAAATGAGTATAGCAGATAACTTATTAAAATATAAAAGCGAACTGGACCCGGCAGGTGTTAAATTAATTGCAGTTTCCAAGTACCAGGAAGCCGATGCAGTTTTAGAAGCCTATAATGCCGGACAAAGGATATTTGGAGAAAACATTGTACAGGAACTGGTTGATAAACAAGCTAAACTACCGCAGGATATTGAATGGCACCTGATCGGTCATTTGCAGACCAATAAGGTGAAATACATAGCACCATTTATCAGCCTGATCCAATCTGTTGACAGTTTAAAATTACTGGCCGAGATCAATAAACAGGCGGCAAAAAACAAAAGAGTGATCGATTGCCTGCTGCAGATCTATATTGCAGATGAGGATACCAAGTTTGGGCTGGGCTTTGACGAAGCGATAGAACTGCTGCGTTCGGAAGAATTTGAAGCCATGAAAAACGTGCGCATTACCGGGGTAATGGGCATAGCCAGTAACCATGCTTTGGAAAAACAAACATCAGATGAGTTTCATGAACTTAAAGTGCTGTTTGACGGGATTAAACTAAGCTTTTTTAGAAAGACTGCTCATTTTAAGGAGATCTCTATGGGCATGTCGGGCGATTATAAACTGGCCGTTGAACAGGGCAGCACCATGGTACGCATAGGCAGCAGTATTTTTGGAAAAAGACGGATTAAACATTATACAGTAGAATGAGCATAAATATAAGAGTAGCGGTAAAAGAAGATTGTGTCAGATTGCTGGAACTGGTAAATGAACTGGCCGTTTATGAAAAGGCACCGGAAGAAGTAACCGTAACACTGGACGAATTTATTGATGCGGGTTTTGGCAAAACCAAGGTTTGGGAAGCTTTTATAGCAGAAGAAGATGGCTTTATTGCAGGGTTTGCCATTTATTATACGCGGTATTCGACCTGGAAAGGCCGCCGCCTGTACCTGGAAGATTTTATTGTAACAGAAGCCTACAGAGGCAAAGGGATCGGAAAACTGCTTTTTGAAGCCGTCATTAAAGAGGCCGGAGAAAAGGGCTTTAAAGGAATGAGCTGGCAGGTGCTGGACTGGAACCAGCCGGCCATTAATTTTTACAATAAATACAATGCACAGCTTGAGGCAGGTTGGTTAAATGCCGCTTTTTCGACAGAAAAATTGGCCGAACTGCAAAATACATGAAACATATGCCAATGAAAAAACTATATATATTGCTGGTGGCGGCCAGTTTTGCGGCATGCCAGAGCGAACAAAAAGCTGGCAGCAATACAGATTCGACCATCATTGCCGCTGCAGAACAGCTCTCTTTTAAGTACGACTCCGTAAAAGTTTACAGTCAGCACCCCATCAGCAGCGAAAATGTAAAGGACACTACAAAAGCAGTGCTCTCTTACCCTGTATTTGCCGATCAGAAAATAAACCAGTTTATTGAACAAAAAGTAATGAACTCCGCCAATGAAGGTGAACATTACAGTTCTTATCAGGATTTTAGTGAAGCCTTTGTAAAGAACTTTGATGATTTCAGTAAGGAAAACAAGGATTATGCACAAACCTGGTTTATGAATGGCAAGGTAGAAGTTGCTGCCCGGCAGCCCCGTTACCTGTCCTTTTTATATACCTTTATCAATTACGAAGGCGGGGCACATCCCAACACTGTTTTTACCTATCTGAACTATGATCCGGTAAGTCACCAGGAAATTGTGCTCGACACGCTGATCAAGCCCGGAAGTATGCCCGCTTTAACGGCAGTAGCAGAAAAGATCTTCAGAAAAAATGAAAAGATTCCGCCCTCAGCAAGCCTGAAAGACAATTATTTTTTTGAAAACGATAAGTTCAGTCTGAACCAGAATTTCACCATCACCAAAGAAGGATTAAAGTTTCTTTACAATCCGTACGAGATCAAAGCCTATGCTTATGGCACAACTGAACTGCTGATCCCCTTTGCCGAACTGAAAGAAATTGCAAGACCCAACAGCTTATTAAACCCTAGAGATTAACAGATGAAAGTATTTAAATTTGGTGGCGCATCTGTAAAAGATGCCGAAGGAATAAAAAACGTTTCATCTATTATCAACAGTCATAGCGGCAATGAACTGCTGGTGGTGGTTTCTGCCATGGGCAAAATAACCAACCAGCTGGAAGACCTGTACAGGGCATATCTGAATGGCCAGGACGACATGCAGCAAATATTTGAAAACATTAAACTGTATCATTTCAATGTGCTGCACCAATTGTTTGCCGACCATAACCATCCGGTATATGACGAGGTGATGAACACCTTTGTAGAAATAGACTGGCTGATTGAAGAAGAACCCGATGATGCGGCCGATTACATTTACGACCAGATCGTATCTATCGGCGAGATTGTCTCTTCTAAAATACTGGCCGCATGGCTGGCTACCTTACGCAGTGATGTAAAATGGCTGGATGCCCGCAACTATGTGCATACCGACAATACCTACCGCGAGGGATTGGTAAACTGGGACAAGACTGAAGCGGAGATCAGCAAGAACCTGGTGCCATTGCTGCAGCAAAACATAGCGGTTACCCAGGGTTTTATTGGCAGTACCAGTGAAAATTTTACCACTACGCTGGGCCGTGATGGCTCTGATTATTCGGCGGCCATATTTTCTGCCTGCTTAAATGCAACATCACTTACCATATGGAAAGATGTACCGGGCGTATTAAATGCCGACCCAAAATGGTTTGATGAGACAGAAAGGATCCCGCAGCTTTCTTATCATGATGCAATAGAGCTGGCCTATTATGGGGCAACCATTATCCATCCCAAGACCATCAAGCCTATCCAGAACAAAAGCATTCCTTTATACGTACGCTCTTTTTTGCATCCAGAAGCCGAGGGGACCGACATTACAGACCTGAAGAACCACCTGCCTGTCCCTTCCTTTATATTTAAGGTAAACCAGGCGCTGATCTCTATTTTTCCAAAAGATTTTTCTTTCATCATTGAAGAGAACCTGAGCGATATTTTCAGCCTTTTCCATAAACACCGGGTTAAAATCAATACCATGCTCAACTCGGCCATCAGTTTCTCCATCAGCTTTGACCATGATGCACTGAAACTGGAGCATTTAATGGCCGACCTGTCCAGGCACTATAAGGTAAAATACAATACCGGTGTAGAGCTGGTGACCATCAGGTATTACAACCAGGAAACCATAGATCGGGTTACGGTAAATAAAAACATACTTCTGGAAGTGAAAAGCAGGAATACCTGCCAGATTGTAATGCGCGACAAAGTAAAAACGGAATAAACAGGCTATTGAACAAGCACATTTTAGATAAAGCCGTTCAGGAATACATCAGCAAACACCTAACTGAGGATGTACATAAAATGGCTATGGCCAAAAGTCCCTTTAAGGAAGTGGATGCCCGGGAACTGGCCGGGCAGATTGCCGCAAAAAACAAATCCTTTAAAAAATTACCTTCCTGGTACAGGCAGGAGGGCATTTATTACCCCCCAGTCCTTTCTGTTGAACAATGTTCTTCTGAAACTACAGCTGCTTATAAAGCGGGACTGGCGGTTGGCGATAACCTGATTGACCTTACCGGGGGTTTTGGGGTAGACAGCTGTTATTTTGCCAGGGTACTGAAAACGGTAACCCATTGCGAGATCAATACTGAACTGTCTGAAATAGCGGCACACAATGCCCAGGTACTGGGACTGACGAACATACAGTTTCTGGCCACCGATGGCATTGCATTTCTTAAAACCAGTGGAAAGCCATACGATTCCATTTATATCGATCCTGCCAGAAGAAGCACAGCCGGAAAAGTTTTTATGCTGAAGGACTGTACACCCAATGTGGTAGAACACCTGGATTTACTGCTGTCCTGCGCTCAACGCGTTATTGTTAAAACCGCTCCCCTGCTTGACCTTACTGCCGGTTTAAAGGAACTCAAAAACGTAGCAGAAATTCACATCGTAAGTTTGCGGAATGAACTGAAGGAATTGCTTTGGGTGATGGAAAAAGAAGCCACGCCGCCGGTTAAAATTGTTTGCCGCATGCTGAACGGGCCCCATAAAGGTTTCAGTTTTTACAGGGGGGATGAAGAAAGCAGCCATGCACAGCTGCTTGCGGGAAGTCCGTCGGGCTATCTGTACGAGCCCGATGTTGCCTTGCTGAAAAGCGGGGCCTTTAACCTGATCGCACAGGCGTATGGCCTGAAAAAATTAGATACCCAAACCCAGCTTTATACTTGCGAACTGGTAAATGACCGTTTCCCGGGAAGGATATTTAAGATCAACCGCTGCATCAGTCCGGGCGAGCTCAAAAAAGAAAAGCAGCTGTATGGAAATGTCATCGTCAGAAATTACCGGGACAAGGCCGAAAACCTGGTCAAAAAGTATAAGATCAAAGCCGACAATGAGCAGTTCCTTATTTTTACCCGCAGCAAGAGCGAAGGTTATGTGGTCATCGATGCCAGCATTGTACAACATTATTAGTCGGCCAAAACCAGGATTTCCCCTACTTTTAATCAACAAAAGCTTTCCAGCACCATTTTTTAACATTCTTTAACAAACTTTAACACTTGCAAAGAATTGTATCCTAATGATTTAATTATTTTTGATTAACCCTAAATCAAAAATCAAATCATGATCTCCTACCAACGCCTGAATAACCTTACCGGATTTATACTGTTTGGCATAGCCGCCGTAGTTTACTGGCTTACCATGGAGCCTACACTGAGTTTCTGGGACTGCGGTGAATTTATTGCCGCTTCCAGCAAATTAGAAGTGGGCCATCAGCCCGGTGCGCCTTTGTTCCTGATGATTGGCAAACTCTTTTCTTTGCTGGCAATGGGCAATACCACTAAAATTGCTTATTGGATCAACCTCAGCTCAGTACTGTTTAGCGCCGCAACCATTATGTTCCTGTACTGGACCATTACTGCACTTGCCACTAAACTTTACCCTGAAAAGAAAAGCAATACCCAGATCCTGAGCATCATAGCGGCGGGTGCCATTGGTGCGCTGGCCTATACCTTTTCAGATACCTTTTGGTTCTCGGCCGTAGAGGCCGAAGTGTATGCCCTGTCTACCCTGTTTACGGCCATAGTATTCTGGGCCATACTAAAATGGGAAAATGAGCCCGACAACCGCTGGCTGGTGTTTATCGCCTTCATGGTGGGCCTGTCGATAGGTGTGCACCTGTTGAGTCTGCTTGCCATTCCGGCCATAGTACTGGTATACTATTTTAAAACAACGGCAAAGCCTGGCCTGAAGGGAACGTTTAAGGCATTGTTATTTGGCTGCTTGCTGGTAGGTCTGGTACAGTTTGCCATTGTACAATATCTGGTGCTCAGTGCCGCACAGGCCGATCTTTTCTTTGTCAACACCCTGGGCCTTGGTTTTGGTACCGGCGCCATGAGTTTTATACTTCTGATAGTTCTATGGATTGCCTATGGCATTTATTATTCTGTTAAACACAAAAAATACCAGCTTAACCTGGCATTGGTATGCCTTGCCTTTGTGCTTTTTGGCTTCAGTTCCTATTTCATGATCGTGATCAGGGCAAATGCCAAACCGAACATCAACCTGTCCAATCCCGACAATCCTTTTTCCCTGTATGGCTACCTTGGGCGCACCAATTACGGAGATACGCCATTGCTGTATGGCCGTACTTTTGACGCCGGGCAAACCGGCATTAAAGAAACGGGTACCGAATATAGAAAGGGAGCTGATAAATATGAAGAATCGGGTAAAACATATAAGGCCGAATACGATAAAAACCTGATCTTCCCGCGCACCTATAGCCAGAAACCCAATCACATCGCCTTTTACCGGCAATGGCTGGGGCTTGGGGAAAATGAAAGCCCGAACCTGGCGCAAAACCTGAGCTTCTTTAGCACCTACCAGGTAGGTTTCATGTACATGCGCTATTTTTTATGGAACTTTGTAGGACGGCAGAACGACATCCATAGCCAGGGTAATTTTACCGACGGCAACTGGATCACCGGGATCAAAAGTATGGATGCCCTGCGCCTGGGCAATCAGGCCAAACTCCCGCCCTCCATTACAAAAAATGAAGGCAACAATGTATATTATGGCCTGCCCCTGCTGCTGGGACTGGCAGGAATGATCTATGTATACCGTAAAAACAAACAGGCCACACTCATTATAACCACGCTGTTCTTTTGCACCGGACTGGCCATTATCTGTTACCTGAACCAGGACCCGATGCAGGTTCGGGAACGCGATTATGCTTATGTAGGTTCATTTTATGCCTTTGCTATTTTTATTGGTTTTGGTGTGCTGGCCATTCAGGAACTGTTTCAGCGTTTTGCAGCAGCTAAACTCAGCCTGTCCATTGCTGTGCTGACGGGCCTGCTTGCCGCACCAGCAATTATGGGCATACAGGGCTGGGACGACCACAACCGTTCGGGCAAGCAAACGGCGCTCGATTTCGCCAGCAATTACCTGAACTCCTGCGCTCCCAATGCCATCCTCTTTACCAATGCGGATAACGATACCTATCCTTTATGGTATGCACAGGAGGTTGAAGGTATCAGAACTGACGTAAGAGTGGTGAACCTGCAATTTCTGGCCGACAGCGATTACATCAACCAGATGAAAAAACAAGCCTACCAATCGGCAGCACTGCCCATTGCCATGCGGCCTGATCAATACCAGAAAGGGGTACGCGATTATTTTCCTTATATCGATTACGGCTTTAAGGATAGTGTAGAGCTAAAAGACCTGCTGGCGGTACTTACATCAGACAGCAAGGAAGATAAGGTAGAAATGCAGGGTGGCTCTTTTGAAAACTTCCTGCCTACCAAAAGGTTAAAGCTCAGTGTAGATGCCGCTCAGCTGGTCAGGACAAATACCGTAGCTGCCAAAGACCTGGACAAAGTAGTGCCACAGATGGAATGGGACTTCAAGAAAGATTTTGCTACCAAGGCCGACCTGGCCATCTTTGATATCCTGGCGCACAACAACTGGGAAAGGCCGGTTTACTTTGGTTCTTCATTGTCTGATGACACCTATATCGGCCTGGACAAATACCTGCACCTGGAAGGTTATGCCTACCGGCTGCTGCCCTATAAAAAAGGGGCGGATGATCAACGCGACAAATCGCAGGTAACCAATTCTGAGGTCATGTACCACAATACCATGCAGAAAATGAACTTTAAAGGTTTCCATACAGCCAGGTACCTGGATCCTGAAACCCGAAGAGTAGCCAATGACACCTGGGTTTTTCAGAACGCACTGGCGGGCAACCTCATCAATGAGGGTAAAAAGGCCATGGCACAGCAGGTGATGACCAAAAGTGTAAGGGAACTGCCTTTAAAACTTTATTCTATCCACGACACGCTAAACAGACTGGAAACCATCAGTAACCTGAACCATTTAAACGACCGGAAAACCGCAAGCTTACTGGGCCAACAAACCTTGTCATTTTTAGATGCGGAGCTGGGTTACATCGCTTCCCTGTCGCCCGCCCTGCAGCGTGCCTCAATTGGCGACATACAGCTGGGTATGTATGTTTTAAGCGGACTGGATGAGTTAACCGCGAAAGGAATTGACCCAAAGCTGAACCAGCAGATCAAAGCGAAATTTAAAGAGCTGGAAGGTATTTTTAGCCGGAACTTAGGCTAAAAACTTAAAAAGGGGTATATCATTGATGATACACCCCTTTTTTATTGGGTTTTTACTTATTTGGCTGAGGGGTTGTCCTCAGGTAAGGTTTGATCACTTTATGCCCTTTAGGGAATTTTGCAGGAATATCCTCAGTTTTAATGCTGTTCATGACCACCACATCCTGGCCATCTTCCCAGTCGGCCGGTGTAGCCACGCTATACTTGGCGGTAAGCTGCAGGGAATCGATTACCCTGAGTACTTCATTGAAATTACGTCCTGTAGAAGCAGGGTAAGTCAGCATCAGTTTTACTTTCTTATCCGGTGATATGATGAACAAAGAACGCACGGTTAAGGTCTCGGATGCATTAGGGTGGATCATGTCATACAGATCAGCCACTTTTTTATCCTCATCAGCGATGATCGGAAAATCGACCTCGGTATTTTGGGTTTCGTTGATGTCCTTGATCCATCCTTTATGCGATTCTGCTGAATCTACGCTTAAGGCCAGTACTTTAACATTTCTTTTTTCAAATTCCGATTTCAAAGCCGAGGTACGGCCAAGCTCAGTTGTACATACCGGTGTATAATCTGCCGGGTGGGAAAACAAAACACCCCAGCTGTCCCCTAAGAATTCATAGAAATCAATTTCACCGATAGAAGTGTCTGCTTTAAAATTGGGAGCGGTGTCCCCTATTCTTAAACTCATAATTTTATATTTTTAGGTGTAAATAATGTAGGTATACAAGGTACCCAATAATGTCTACAAATTAAGTATAGTATTTAAAATAATTCTCTTTGTTTTGTAATTTCTTTGGGTTTGTCAATAAAATTGATTGCCGCAACTTTAGCGCCTAAATGCTGGTTAAATTGTTGTATGGTATAATCGGCCAGGATCGGGGTATCTTTCTCGTCATGCTGGTGCAGAAAAAAATACACCTTTTTTAAGCCTTTATCCAGCCAGGTCTTTATCCGGGCTGTCCAATCATCAATCCTCGCAAAGTCGGACGCTGCAAATTCCTGTCCGTTGCCCACAAAGCGTATAAATATTTCAGGGATGGTCAGCTCCATGTGCATACAGTCACGGCGCCCACTTGCATCTGTAATTACCGCACCTTTTTTTAAGCCGGCCAGCATGTCAAAAAGCCTGGCACGCATTTCAGCGTCCGAGAACCACTCTTCATGTCTCAGTTCCACAAAAACTTCCAGGTCTTTGGGCAGTTGTTTCAGGTAATTTTCAAGTACCTCAAAGTTTTTGGGGCCAAAATTATCGCCCAGCTGCAGAAAGCAGGGCCCCAGGAACTTACCAAATTCAGAGATGCCCGACAGGTAAAGGTCGGTAGGTACTTCAGCATCCTTTAACCTTTTGATATGGCTGATGGTCCTGGAAAACTTGGGACAGAAAACAAAGCCATTGCCTGAATTTTCTTCTGCTTTGATCCGCCATTTGCGGATCAGTTCGGCATTGGGGATACTGTAAAAAACAGCGTTCAGTTCTATAGAATTGAAATGTTTTACATATTCATCCAAAAAATCAGCTTCTTTTGTTTTGGGTGGATAAATCATATTTACCCATTCCTTGCGGCCCCATTTGGCGCAGCCGATATAAAAATCAGGGCTTTTAACCGGCTTCAGCCCATTCAGGGTCATGGCTGTTTGTTTACCATCTGGGGGCAATGTAAAATCGACACCAGCAATTGCGGCTGCAGCTACCTTTCCAAAATCCATATCTAAAAATCTATATAAAAAATAAAACCCCGAAACTTAGTTAAAGTTTCGGGGTCTTCAAATTTATATTTATTTAATGCTAATTATAAACTTTAATCATAAATACAAAGTCCTGCATCTTTTCAATTTGTTTGGTCAGTTTAAGGCCCTGCAACTGGTTGGTCTTACCAGATACAATCCGTTTCACCAGTGAATCCTGCGGGATGGCATTTAATGCTTCGGCAATGTATTTGGATTTTACTGCAAAAGCCGCCCCGTCGGTGTTGCTTTCCTTTGCATTGATGATACCGATTACGTTTCCGTTATTGTCTAGCAAGGGGCCACCGCTATTGCCCGGATTAACGGTAATGGCTACCTGGTAAGCCAGTGTATCTCCATTGAAACCCGTTTTAGAGCTCAGGTATCCTTTTCCAAATACCACATCGTCTTTAGGGTAGCCCAGCGTATAAACCTGTTCTCCCATACCTGCAATGCTCTTTTTCAACGAATAAGGCAAAGCTGAAAGATGAGAAAAATTCTTGTCGGTAATTTTCAGGATGGCGATATCGTTTACAGGGTCACTGTAAACCATTTTCACTTTATAAGAATCGCCTTTATAGTTTTGAACATATACTGAATCTGACTTTTCAATCACATGGTGACTGGTTAAGATGTAACCATTTGAAGAAAGGGCAAAGCCGGTACCGCCAAACTTACCGGGGTTTACATTCGGTTTTGCAGGTGCATTGGATTTTACATTTCTGATCAGGTTATTTGTTGAACTTCTCAGGTTATTTACTTCCTTATTCAGTTTTTCATAAGACCCTGTTTGTTGCGTGGTTTGCTGTATAGAATAAATGGTAACTACTGTTAACAGGATAAAGGATGCGGCCACAGCAATGGCAGCTTTATTTTTACGCCACAGGTTAACAATAAAAGAAGGATGAGGACCCAGTTTTCTGCTCAGGGCATTTACATCCATCTGCTCATGTATCAGGTTCATCGTATTTTTCAGGTCAGAAACCCTTGCATAATCGTTTAATGACTCCATAAAAACCTTATGGGCAACTACCTTATGATCAACAGCAGGATCATTTAAGCGCAATTGTTCAAAAGCTTTTGCTTCATCATCATTCAGTTTACCATTCAGGTAATCCTCAATTATACCTTCTAACTCTAACTCGTTCCTCATATCAATTTAAGATTGAAAAAATAACTTTTTTAACCTTTGCAGGCATTTATACTTCTGTGTTTTGGCATTATCGGTATTGGTATACCCAAACTTTTCACAGATTTCCTGCATGGAAAGGTTATTTATATAAAAATCCTGAATAATGGTTTTACAGGGTTCGCCTAGATGAAGAAGTGCGGACTGCATTTTTTCAAATTGCTGATCTTTTTCTTCATGCTGTTCCACATCTGTTTCTACAGCAATTACATCTTCAAAGTCTGAAAGGTCATTTGATTTCCTGCTCTGCTGTGAAAGCTTTTTCAACCAAATCCTCCGGCAAACCGAGTAGATGTATGTTTTGAGTTTACTGCTTAATTCAAAATTACCGCCTTTAATTTTATTGTACAAAACGATGATGCCTTCCTGATACACGTCTTTTGCATCATCCTCATTACCGTTGTTATTTAAAATAAACTGTAAAATCATCGGGAAATATCCCGTGTACAATTTATTTAGCGCTTCTTCCGAGTTATTTAGAATCCCTAAAACAACCTCTCTATCTGTTGGAACTGAACTGCTTAACTTATTACTCACCAATTAATACCTTTATACGTGAATGGTAACCCAATGTTAGCTAAAAAAATTATTTTTTTTGTGTATTTCACCTTAATACCTGAATAATGCCGGGGTAACCCATTGAACGCTTATCTTTTTTGTTACTAAAATACAGGCGGGGAAAGGCCTGGTTCTTCACAAAGAAAGCCATTCTTCACACCTGGTTCACCTATCCTTCACACCAAACCCACAAACAGGTACCTTTTTGTGAAGAAAGTGTGTAGCATGTGTGGACGATGTGAGGACCTGTTATCCGGAAAGGTTAAATTGAGCTTTAATTTGTGCGCAGGCAGGGCCGCGACCTCAACAAAAATAAAAAAATATACTTTAATGTATACATAAGTTATATCTTTGCGCCGTCGGATGGCCACTCACAAAATTTATCTAGCTATAAAACAGCTTGTTAACACATAAAAATAAGGTTATTAAAAATAATTTTACTTTTTTTTGAAACAGCTGGGTTACCTTTTAAGTTTTGGGGTATTAATCTGTAAAATTAATTAATTATTTAAAATAGAATTAGAATGAAAAACGCATTTAAATTTGGCTTTTTAGCTTTAGCAATCTCTTTATCAGTAGCAGCTTGTCAATCATCTGAAAAAACTGGCGAATCTACAGATACTACTTTAACTGATACTTCTGCTGTTGTAACTACAGTTGATACTACAGTTACTGATTCAACTGTAAAAGATACTACAGTTAAAACTACAACTGAAGAAGTTAAACCAGCTCACTAAGCTAAATGAATTTATAAAAAGGCCTTGGGTATCCCAAGGCCTTTTTTTATGCCGTCAGGATTGCTACCTTTGCGCTTGTAAAAAACCTTTCATTCATGAATTTATCTCCACTACAAGCAATTTCTCCGGTAGACGGCCGTTACAGAAACACCACACAAAGCCTTTCTAAATATTTTTCAGAGTCTGCATTGATCAAATACCGTGTCTATGTAGAAATTGAATATTTTATTGCGCTATGTGAGGCTGGCTTACCCGGACTGGATCAGTTTGATAAAGGTAATTACCCGAAATTACGCCTCATCCATGAACAGTTTAATGACCAGCATGCCCAGGAGATCAAAGACACAGAAAAGATTACCAATCATGATGTAAAAGCGGTAGAATATTTCATCAAGAAACAATTTGACCTGCTGGGGCTGGCAGATTATAAAGAGTTTATCCATTTTGGCTTAACCTCGCAGGACATCAACAATACCGCTATCCCCTTTACCTTTAAACTTGCCCTTAACGAGGTCTATTATCCTGGAATTACTGAATTGATCAGTAAAATAAAAAACCTGGCCAATGAATGGAAAAATGTGCCTTTGCTGGCCCATACCCACGGACAGCCTGCCTCGCCTACTAAACTGGGCAAAGAGTTCCTGGTATTTGCCGAACGCCTGGAAATACAGCTGAACAACTTAAAGAATATACCCAACAGCGCTAAATTTGGTGGTGCTACCGGGAATTTTAATGCACACCATATTGCTTATCCGAATATTAACTGGGTCCACTTTTCGAATCGCTTTGTAAATGAGGCCCTGGGCCTGACCCGTGCACAGCATACCACGCAAATAGAACACTACGACCAGTTTGCGGCACAATGTGATGCTTTGAAAAGGATCAACAACATCATTATAGATCTGGACAGGGATATATGGGCCTATATCTCTAAAAACTATTTTAAACAAAAGATCAAAGAAGGAGAAGTGGGCTCTTCGGCTATGCCGCATAAGGTGAACCCTATTGATTTTGAAAATGCAGAGGGGAATGCTGGAATAGCCAATGCCCTGTTTGAGTTTTTTGCTGCCAAACTTCCCATTTCACGTTTACAAAGAGACCTTACAGATTCGACTGTACTGAGGAATGTTGGGGTGCCCATGGCGCATACCAGCATTGCCATTGCCTCTACTTTAAGGGGATTAAACAAATTGCTGCTGAACCAGGAAGCCATTGATGCCGACCTGGAAAACAACTGGGCTGTGGTTGCCGAGGCCATACAAACTGTTTTGAGAAGGGAGGCCTATCCTAACCCTTATGAAGCTTTGAAAGACCTGACACGCACCAACCAAAAGATTACAGCACTGACTATGGCCGACTTTATAGATGGCTTAAATGTAACTGAAGCGGTTAAAACAGAACTGAAACAGATTACGCCATTTAATTATACAGGCATCTTTTAAGGGCATTAAAAGGGCTGTTTAAGATATATGACCTAAAACAGACACCTGCAAAGGGAATTGCATCAATGAATTATTTATTTTTGTATAAAAAATTAAGACAATGACGATCAACGTATATACAGAACAGACCCCAAACCCTGCTACAATGAAGTTCATGGTCAATAAATTATTGATCAATGGCAGTGAAGATTTTGCGACCAAAGAAAGTGCAGAACATTCTCCTTTTGCGAAAGAACTGTTTAAGTTCAGCTTTGTTAACGGTGTTTTTTTTGCCAGTAACTTTGTAACCGTTACTAAAACAGAGGATGCTGAATGGGCGGATATTGAACCTATCCTGAAAGAGTTTGTAAAAGGCGCGGTTGAATCAGAATATAAGATCAAGGAAGATACATCGGCCGAAGCACCAGCTTTTGAAGGATCCGACCTGGAAATTAAGATCCAGCAGATTTTACACGATTATGTACGTCCGGCAGTTGAACAGGATGGCGGGGCAATCAGCTATAAATCGTTCGACGATGGTGTGGTTACCGTAGAGTTAAGGGGTTCATGCAGCGGCTGCCCTTCTTCTACCATCACGTTAAAATCGGGTATACAAAACTTATTGCAGCGTATGGTACCGGAAGTGAAAGAAGTGGTATCTGAAGCCTTATAAGATTTACAAACACATAAAAAAAGGGGATCATTTATCATGACCCCCTTTTTTTATGTGTTTTATTTAAAGTGTTTCTGCATCAGCAAGAGCAGCTCTTCATCCAGCAAAGCATTGCTGGCCAGTATTTCTCTTTTTTCAATGAATTCATCCCCTCCTTCAAAATTCAGGATATGCCCGCCTGCCTGCTGTACAAGGTAAGCCCCGGCTGCCACATCCCAGGAGTTGAGGTTATATTCAAAAAAGGCATCAAACCTGCCACAGGCTACATAGGCAAGGTCTACCGCCGCCGCCCCTATTCTTCTTAAACCATGACAGCTGCGCATCATTTCGGCTAAAAGCTCCATATACTGCAACTGTTTGTCGAACTGATAATAAGGGAAACCGGTAGCCAGCAGGCAATCTGCCAGTCTGGTTCTGGATGAAACAGCAATAGGTTTGTTATTTAGAAAAGCCTGTCCCCCTTTAAAGGTATAGAACATCTCTCCGCGGTTGATCTCGTATACTACCCCAATAACAGGCTTAGCCTCTTCATAAAGGGCAATGCTGATGGCATAGGTAGGGATGCCGTGGATAAAGTTGGTTGTCCCGTCGAGCGGATCAATGATCCAGTTATAGGTAGAGCCTGTTCGGTCAACCGTCTTTTCTTCGGTAATGAAGCCGGCCCCGGGCAATAGTTTGGTCAAATTTCTGACCAGTTGCTTTTCTGCATTTTTATCTACATAAGAAACCAGATCATTCAGTCCTTTGAACTCAATGTCCGTAGCATCGAAGTTCATGGATTCTTTCCTGATAAAATTACCTGTAAGTCGGGCTATAGCAATAACCTTTGCGCACAATATTTCGTAGTTCAAACCCTGCAGATATTAATAATTAGCTAATTTTTCTTTATTTCTGACTGAATAGGTGACCAGCAGCAGACCGGCAATGAACAACATACTGGAGATCATTTCTGCCTGTGTAAACCTTAAACCTGCCACTTCATATTTTGTATTTACCCTGATCAGTTCTATGAAGAAGCGCTCCAGTCCGTTTAACATCAGATAGATACCGAACATCATTCCTGGCAACTTAATACGGTGACGGATGCGCCAAAGGAACAAAAACAGGATAAAACATACGACTACCTCGTAAATTGGTGTAGGATAAACCGGTAAAGGCAGTTCATTACAGAATTTGCCTACACAGCCAGCTATGCGTTCACCTTCGTTGGCCACGTTGTTTGGATAGGTATATGCCCAGAGCCAGTCGGGCAGCCAGCTGAAAGGTTTTGGGTTTACATTTACGACACCCCAGTCGCCATCGCCGGACATGTGGCAGCCTATACGGCCTACACTGTAGGCCAGCATCATACCAGGCCCACCAATATCGAGCATATGCAATGGCTTGATACCATTTTTCCGGGCAATGTACAATACCGCAGCACCACCACAGATGAGCCCTCCATAAAAGGTTAAGCCGCTGAACGACAGCAAACTGTTGATCGGATCCTGCACAAAGGTGTTCCAATGCTCCAGGTTATCGAATATTTTAGCGCCTAAAAAGCCCCATACTGCAGCCCATACAATCAGGTTGCCCATCAGTTCATACGGGTGCTGGGTTACTTCAACAGTTTTAGGTTTAGGTAGTTTTGCTTTATTTTTTTCATGGTAGTCCCACCAGGCAAACAGGCCGGCAAAGCATAAGCCGCCCAATATATTTCCCTTCATGGATAAGAGTACGGTTTGCGCATCGCTTACAAACAACCTATAATTTAAAAGTGCGTAAACCAGCTTATACCCTATCAAAAAGCCAAAAACTGCATTGGAAGCCAGTTCAATGGTACTGGCAGGCTTGCCTATAGTTATTGTTTTTTTTACCGCATGTAAAATGCCCAGTGCCTCTTTGCGTTTAAACTCTTTGGTAAAGGCCCAATAACCTGCAATAAAGGCCAGCGCCACAAAAACACCAAATGTATTGAAGGGAAGCGGAACCTGTATACCGAAAAGGTATTCTATGAAATGAGATACGGTAGGAAACATACGCGAATATAAGTTTTATGCGAATATAGGATTAATGCGCTAATACTTCTGCTGTTTCTGCAACTTCTACCTCTCCGTCGGCAGTTAGTTCTACCAGTTTAACCGTTTTGATTTCATTCACCATTACCGGATCGTATTTTGCCTTTACTTTTACATAGTTTTTGGTAAATCCATGCATAAAGCCATTTTTCTGATCGTCTTCAAAAAGCACTTCGCCCACTGTTCCGATCTGCGACTGATAGAAGGCCCTGCGTTTCTTGTCTGATAAGATGTGCAGCATTTTACTGCGCTCGGCACGGGTGCTGCCTGCTACACGGCCTTTCATTTCGGCAGCCGCTGTTTGTTCCCGTTCGGAATAGGTAAACACGTGCAGGTATGAAATGTCCAGTTCATTTAAAAACTGGTAAGTATCCAGGAAGTCTTCCTGCGTTTCGCCCGGGAATCCGACAATGACATCTACACCAATGCAGCAGTTGGGCATTACAGCCTTTATTTTAGCTACGCGCTCGGTATACAGTTCCCTTTGGTAGCGCCTGCGCATCAGGCCCAGTATTTTATTGGAACCCGACTGCAAAGGAATGTGAAAATGGGGTACAAACCTTTTAGAAGTTGCCACAAATTCGATGATCTCGTTGCTGAGCAGGTTGGGCTCTATAGAAGAGATCCTGATCCTTTCTATGCCTTCAACTTCATCAAGTGCTTTTACCAGGTCGAAAAACTTGTCTTCACGTTCGCCGTTCCTGATGCCAAAATCGCCGAGGTTTACCCCTGTTAAAACAATTTCCTTTACCCCACTTTCGGCAATCTGCCGGGCCCGGTTGATTACATTTTCGATGGTATCGCTCCTGCTCCCCCCCCTGGCCAGCGGGATGGTGCAATAAGTGCATGGATAATCGCAGCCATCCTGTACTTTTAAAAAAGTACGGGTACGGTCGCCAATAGAATAGGCCGCAATGAAATTATGGTTTACTTTTTCTATATTTTGCTGATGGACAACCGCTTTGGGCTGTTTGGTAAGATCGGAGATGAATTCTACAATACGGAATTTTTCGGCTGCACCGAGTACCATATCTACCCCCTCTATCTCTGCTATTTCAGCTGGTTTTAGCTGGGCATAACAGCCCACAATCGTAACATAGGCATGAGGGGCATATTTTAGGGCTTCTTTAACTACCTTCCGGCATTTTTTATCGGCATGTTCTGTTACAGAACAGGTATTGATCACGTATACGTCAGCGCCGTCGGTAAAATCTACAACGGCATAGCCTGCATCGGTAAATAAGCGGCCAATTGTTGATGTTTCAGAGAAATTCAACTTACAGCCCAGTGTATAAAATGCAACTTTCTTCATCCTTTTCTATTGTTGCTTTTGGCCTGCAGGTCAAAAGCATTTGCAAAGGTAAGGTTTTAGCTGATATTATTCTTCATTCCAGCGGTAACTATCCTGCTCCAGTCCGGCCAGATCGATCACGCGGCTTACTACAGTTTGCGCCAGCTCTTCAATGGTTTTGGGGATACTGTAAAAGGAAGGACTTGCAGGACAGATGATTCCACCGGCTTCAGTAAGGGTTTTCATGTTATTGATGTGGATGAGGCTAAAGGGGGTATCGCGCACTACGGCGATCAGTTTCCGGCGTTCTTTTAAGATCACATCAGCCGCCCTGGAGATCAGGTCATTTGAAATTCCCTGTGCGATGCGCCCTAAGGTTCCCATTGAACAGGGAATAATAATCATGGTGTCATATTTTGCAGAACCAGAAGCAAAGGGCGCATTGAAATCCATTTTTGGATAAAAAGTAAAGGGATAATGGTTATAATCCTGGTTGCCCAGCTCAAAACGCCATACCTCTTTTGCATTGTCTGACATGACTACCCCCACTTTTTCGATCTGATCAGCTAAGCTTAACAAGCTATCCAGCAACAGTTTGGCATAAACAGATCCGCTGGCACCGGTAATTGCAACAATTAATTTCCTCTTATTCATAAGGGTATAAAGATACGGGAAGCCTGCCCAACAAAAAAGGGCCGAATATAAATATTCGACCCTACATCTACCTATGAAAAACATACCCTCGAAAGGGTAAGCTCAAATGTAACTATCTTTTTTAATAAATGAAAGTTTAAACATACTTTTTTCAACTCTTTTTCTTCCATACAAATTTGGTATCCTGCTGAAAAAAGAAGGGGTCAGGAGCATTTGCCTGAATTAACAAAGTTATTGGCGCAATACATGAGCCCAGGCTGAGCACAGTTTTTTAAAAAATACATTCAGCGTATTTGGCATAATTGATTGCAATTTTGTCGCTTACTAGGTATTTATAAAACATTTTTCTATTTTTAAAACCGTAGCTAACCAAATATGTAATGAAACCTCAACTGCTCAAAGTTTCCAATACGCTGGTCAACTCATTTAGTGCCAGAAGAGATAAAGTACCCTATATCAACAACCGCTGGCATTACCATGCTGAAGTGGAGCTGATCTATTTCAAAAAAGGCAATGGCACCCAGTTTATCGGCGATAGCATCAAGCGTTTCAATTCGGGGGATATTGTATTGGTAGGTGCCCATTTACCACATTACTGGAAATTTGACGACATTTATTTTGATGAAGGTGAGCAGAACAATGCCGATGTAGTGGTGGTCCATTTTTGTGAAAATTTCTGGGGCAACCATTTTCTTTCGCTGCCCGAAAATAAAGGCATCAGGCTGACCCTGGAAAAAGCCCAGCGCGGGATACAGATCAGGGATAACAGCAAGCGGCAGATTGGGGGCCTGATGGAAGACATATTGCAGGCAACGGGCCCATCAAGGATTATTTTATTGATGGAAGCCTTACTGGCCATAGAGGGCAGTACGCAGGACAAACCTTTATCTTCTATGGGTTTCCGCAACAATTTCGAAGAAACGGAAAATGACAGGATCAATGCCATCTACAACCATTCGCTGATGAACTTTAAGCGGAAGATCCCGATGGAAGAGATGGCTGCAGTGGCCAACATCAGTCCGAATTCCTTTTGCAGGTATTTTAAATCCAGGACACGGAAAACCTATACCCAGTTTATCAGCGAGATCAGGGTTGGTCATGCCTGCAAACTGCTGATTGAAGACAGCATGAACGTAAAACAGATCTGTTATGAAAGCGGCTTTCATAATTTTGCCAGCTTTCATAAACATTTTAAGATCATTACCGGGCAAAGCCCGCTCAACTACCAGAAGTCATACCTCAGCAAATAAAGCTATTTTATTTTCCGGATTACCTTTTCATAGGCATCGGCATAACGCATCATGCCGATATCATTCGGATGGGTACCATCCACCATTGTGTCGATGTCCTGGTTAATTTCTGCTTTAGACAGGTAATAAATGTTTTTTATACCTTTTGCTTTTAAAGCTGCAAAAGTGGCTTTTAACACGGCATTTACCCGTTCATAAGCCTTTGTCCGCTCCTGGTTGATGCCACCGTCGGTATAGCCGTCATGTTCTGTCAGCAAAATGGGAACACCAGGTTTTTTCGATTGCAGGTATGCCACTGCATCTTCAATTTTTTGTTTGATGATCTCGTTGGTAAAGGCCTCACCTGTCAGATTGGGCAGGCAGTCCAGCACATACAGGCGGGCATCAATTTCGGGCAGCAGTTCTACAATCTCTTTTTCCATGCGCCCGTTGCCGGAAAAAGCAAGGTTAATGACGGGTGCATCCAGTTTACGGCTCAGGATGTTTGTCCAGCCCATGCCGGGGCGGCTGGCGCATGCCCCCTGTGCAATAGAGGTTCCATAAACCACAATGGGTTTTTGCGCAACCGGTGCTAAAGGCGTAAAAGCGCTTTGCTTAGGCACGCTTATTTCCATCCATTTTACAGCATTGTATAAAGGAAGAAAAAGGGTGTAAGTTCTTTCTTTAAGGTCAGCACTTTCCAGGCCCGTAAAGCGGTAAACCAGGGTATCGCCAAAGCTATATTTGCCTGCCGACCAAAGCCACTGGCCATCTGGGCCTTTGGCATACAGGTCCAGCCCGCTTACCCCTGTTGCCGGCATGTGCGACATTTGTACAGGCCCTGTAACCTGATACCTGACTACAATTTCTGCTGCATTCGATTTAAACCGGAGGTTAAGTCCTGTACTGTTTTTAGAAAGGTTCCAAACCACTTTTCTGGCTGTTTGCTCTGCTTTTGCGGGCAAACGGTCGTAATAGTCCTTTAGTCCGCTATGCCAACCTTGTCCGCCCACAACACTGGTCTTTTCATTGACGGGGTTCCATGTTTTATATTCTATTACCTTCTGGGCAATACAGAAATGCCCTGTTGCCGACAGCAGCAGCATTAAAAAAATGAGTTTCTTATACATATAGTAAATATAGTAAAATAGTTAATTGACAATGGCAGGCTGACGCAGATTTTTACCTTTTCTGCCGGTAAGGTCATCTCCCATGTCCGCTCTTGCCTCTTCCACAAAAACAAGCATTTTTTGTACAAGTTCGGGATACTGTTGCTGAACATCATAAGCCTCGCCGGGATCATGGGCCAGGTCGTATAAAGCCATTTTTACTTCCGCCCGCGTTGCGGCTCCCGGAAAACCATCTTTGCCATGGATGTCGCTGGTATAGGATACAGAAGTATGTGGCAACACCAGTTTCCAGTTTTTATACCTTACGGCCTTGAGGCTGTTTTCATTATAGTAATAATAAAAAACCTGGCGGGGGGCTTTATCAGATCTGCCCAGCAGCAAATCTGCAAAACTTATTCCGTCTATCTTCTTTTCGGGTGGGGCGGCATGGCTAAGCTGCAGCAAAGTTGGCAGGATATCCATATTGGTAATCAGGTTGCTGTTTACACTTCCGGCTTCCACTTTGCCCGGCCATCTGATGATGCAGGGAACACGGGTCCCTCCATCCCATATGGTCATTTTTCCTCCGCGAAACCCACCTGAAGAGCCTGCATGGTTACCGAACCTTAACCAGGGGCCATTGTCGCTCATAATTATAAGAATGGTATTTGAAGCAATTTTATTCCGGTCCAGCGATTTCATGATCTCCCCGACAGACCAGTCCAGTTCCATAATAACGTCGCCAAACAGTCCCAGCTCACTTTTACCCCTGAATGCTGCCGAGGCAGCCAGCGGCACATGGGGCATGGGATGGGCCAGGTAAAGAAAAAAAGGTGCGCTTTTATTATTTTCAATAAAGCGTACCGCCTTACGGGTAAATGTTCCGGTAAGCATGGCCTGATCATCAGGTGTACGCACATAGGCAGCAGGCTTGTCGCCATCCAGCAAGGGCAGTTCGGGGTAGCTTTTTTTCCCCGCAACAGCCACCTGGGGCTTTCCTTCATAATCCACCGGCCACATATCGTTCGAATAGGGAAGCCCGTAGAAGCTGTCGAAACCATAATGAAGCGGAAGGTTGGGGGCCTTGCTGCCCAAATGCCATTTACCCAGCATGGCAGTTTTATACCCTGCCTTTTTGAGCAGGGAGGCGATGGTTTCTTCTGCAGTATCCAAAGCTATTTTTGAATCGGGGGACAATGCCCCCCGCAATCCGATCCGGTTTGGATAACAGCCGGTCAATAATGCTGCCCTGGACGGGCTGCAAATTGCCTGAGCAGCATTAAAGTGTGTAAACCGCATGCCTTCCTTAGCCGCTTTATTAAAATTAGGCGTTGGTATTCCAGTCATCCCATAGGGTTCGGTATCCCCGTACCCCATATCGTCCATGTTGATAATGATCACATTCGGAGGTTGCGTTTTAGTGGTCTGGGCTCTGCCAGCAGCAAAAAAACAGCAAAATGATAGTATAAAAAGCCCGGTTTTCATAATTATCTGCCCATCCAGCCACCATCGACTGTCATCACTGTACCGTGCATGTAATCTGATGCTGCCGATGCCAGGAATACCACAGGCCCTTTGAAATCTTCGGCTTCGCCCCAGCGGCCTGCAGGGATGCGTTCCATGATAGAGCGGCTCCGGTTTTCATCGGCCCTTAATGCCGTAGTATTGTCGGTAGAGATATAGCCGGGTGCAATGGCATTTACATTTACGCCTTTTGCGGCCCACTCATTGGCAA
The DNA here is from genome assembly GCF_014200825.1 of Pedobacter sp. AK017. Taxonomy (NCBI): domain Bacteria; kingdom Pseudomonadati; phylum Bacteroidota; class Sphingobacteriia; order Sphingobacteriales; family Sphingobacteriaceae; genus Pedobacter; species Pedobacter sp. AK017. The sequence goes on along the minus strand of NZ_JACHCW010000009.1, from coordinate 222,516 downwards.
AAGCCTTGGTTAACTGGCCAATGGCACCTTTACTGGCAGCATAACCCGGTACGGTAATGCCCCCCTGGAAGGTAAGCAAAGAGGCTGTAAAGATCACTTTACCGCTTCCCCTGGCAATCATATCCCTTCCAATTTCCCTGGTCAGGATAAAAGGGGCCGTCTGGTTTACTGCGATCACTTCATCCCAGAACTCGTCGGGATGCTCGGCAATAGGTTTTCTCAGAATGGTGCCCGCATTGTTCACCAGGATATCGATTACCGGATGATCTGCCTTTACCTGTGCACAAAATGAATTGATCGCTTCGCGCTCGTTAAAGTTACACTGATAAGCATAAAATTTTCTTCCCAATGCAGTTACAGCTCCGGCAACTTCGCTGCCTTCAAGTTCCAGATTGGCCGACACCCCAATGATGTCTGCCCCGGCTTCAGCCAATGCTTCGGCCATTGCCTTGCCAATACCGCGTTTACAACCGGTAACCAAAGCTATTTTTCCTTTTAAATTAAATAAATCAAGTACTGCCATTTCTATTGCTTTATAAATTATTGCACACTTACCTTTAAAGGCTGCTGCAATTGCTGTTTAAAATTATTCAGATAATTAAACCAGGCCTGGGCCGTGGTTATTTCATTTCCCTTGCTCCATGCAGAGCCATTATAATATACTACAGGCTCGCCATTTTTGGCAGTAGCATGGCTAAGTAAATGGGTCTTATCGGTATCCATTGTTACAGGCTGACCTGTAACAATGGTGGCTACGCCAGTGGTACCATCAACACCGTGCTGAGGTTCCCAGTATCCTAAAATACCTTGTTGCTCATCCATTAAAATGGTTCCGGGTTCTTTTCTTTTCACGATACCTACGACTACCGGCAGCATATCACCGTTATAAGTATACACTGCCTCTACCCTGTTCAGGTGCGAACCGGCATCCAGACTGATGGTTTTAAGCACTTTCACAGATTTTCCGGCTACATCCCAGGCATCATAACCCAGCTGGAACGTGGTGCGCAGCGGTCCATTGTCGAGCACCTTCCAGTTGTGGTAATTTAAAGGAAAATAAACAGAATCTTTTACATAAGGAGCAATATCACCAGCACCCAGGGTCAGGCCTACACTGTAATAATCCATTCCATCACCGTGGTCCGTATGGTAATCACCTGTCTTGTACCAGTCGTTGATCACCAGTTTACTTGTCCTTTTTACCCATACATCGGTTCCAAAAGCATTGTCTTTTCTTCCTTCCAGGGCTTTGCCATACATGCGGAAAGCTACTTTATCGTTTTCCCAGGCAAAATCGTCAAAACGTTCAGGCACATAGCGGCCATAAGCTTTTTTTGCAACCGGCGCTGGTTTTCCAGCAACGATCAAAAGTTTGGCAGTGCCATTTGCTTTCAGGCTAAGCTGCACCAACAGGTTTTGTATCGATGCCTGTCCGCGGTGTTCCAGCTGAAAAGGAACTTCTTTTTTGGTAAGCGCATTGAGCACCTTAAAATTCGCCGTATCAATACGCGGATATTTAGCCGTTATCTGAGCCCAGCTAAGGCATACAACTGCATTTATCCGCTCTATTTTTGCAGGATTACTTACTGTTAGGATTGCTTTGGCACCGGTTTGCTGTGCCATCAGAGCTGAAGACAGTGCAGGGAACAACAGTAAAAAACCAATTATTCTTTTCATCTTATTCTTGTTTAATCCTTATTTTAAATCATTAATTGCGCAATGGTCCATATCCCCATAGTCCAGGTTTTCGCCGGCCATACCCCAGATAAAGGTATAATTGCTGGTTCCTGCACCAGAATGGATAGACCAGTTTGGCGAAATTACGGCTTGCTCGTTCTGCATCCAGATGTGCCTGGTTTCCTGAGGTTCGCCCATAAAATGACACACACTCTGTCCTTTTGGCACTTCAAAATAGAAATAGACTTCCATCCTTCTGTCGTGCGTATGTGCCGGCATGGTATTCCATACACTTCCGCTTTTCAATTCGGTCATTCCCATTTGCAGCTGGCAGGTTGGCAATACACTGTTTACCAGCAATTTATTGATTACCCTGTGATTTGCAGTTTCCGGTGTACCGAGTTCAACAATTTCAGCATCAGCTTTTGAAACCTTTTTGTTTGGATAAGTATGATGCGCAGGGGCAGAATTGATGTAGAATTTTGCCGGGTTACTTTTATCATCTGAGGCAAAAGTTACTTCTTTAGTACCTTTGCCCAGGTATAGGGCTTCTTTAAATTCCAGTTCGTAAGTGATGCCATCGGCAACAATTTTACCTTTTGCACCAACGTTAATGATGCCCAGTTCCCTTCTTTCCAGGAAATAAGCAGCTTTAAGATTTTCAGGATTAGACAACGCTACGGCTTCATTTACAGGCATTACCCCGCCTGTGATGTAACGGTCAAAATGAGACAGTGTCAAATTAACAGCATCAGCTTCAAACAAGCTTTCCATTAAAAAATTCTTACGCAGAGCGGCGGTATCAAATTGCTTTGCTTCACCGGGACTAACTGCATAGCGGCTTTCAAAAGATGTTTTCATGTATATATATTATTTGTTCTTATTTATTTCTGCAATTCAAAGAATCGCTTTTGTGTTTAATTAAAATCTAAATTGTACTGGTCGACATTCTGCTGATCAGTTTTACAGAGATAATGATGGGTTCGGTCTTATATACAGCCCCTTCCTGGTCGGCAGCCAGCAAGTCGACCAGTGTTTCCACAATCCGCCTGCCTACCAGGTTCGGAAACTGCTCAACAGAAGTAACCGCGGGGCTAATGATTGCGGTTCGGGGATCGTTAGAGTACCCGGCAATTTTTAAGCTTTCCGGTACGGCTATGCCCCTGGCTTTGGCAAATTCAATGGCCGCAATGGCCGTAGTATCGTTATCGGCAAACAAGGCATCGGGCACTGCAGTAGTTTCAAACAATTTATGCATGGCCTTAAAGGCATTTTCATGGCTCAGTTCCTGATGAAATACCCAGTCCTGGTTTACCGATAAACCATGCGCTTCCATCGCTTTTAAAAAACCTGCGGCCCGGTCCTGGTACAGGTTAGAGGTTAAGGGCCCAGAAACATGGGCAATTCTTTTACAGCCTGCTGCAATCAGGTGACTGGTAGCGGCATAGGCCCCCTGGAAATCATCTCCCTTAATCAATGTGGCCCTATAGGCCTTTACCGGCACCCTATCGTAAAAAATGACCGGGGTACCATGTTCCACGAATTTATCAAAGTGCGCAAAATCTATGGTCTGCAAAGTACAGGCGGCAATCAATGCGTCCACCCTTGAAGCGTAAAGTGTTTCGGCCAGTTCCCGTTCCATACTTACTGAGTCGTTAGACTGGCAAATGATGAGGTTATAACCATGTTTGTGCAGGTCGTTCTGAATGGTCGTGATCACTTCGGCATGAAAAAACATGGAAACCCTCGGAATAATCAGTCCTACTGTGCGTGTCTTATTACTCCTTAATCCTGAAGCCATGTGATTTCTTCTATAGCCCAGTTTAGTAGCCATTTCTACCACATCGTTCCTGGTCTTTTCTTTCACATAGGGATGGTTGTTTAAAGCCCTTGAAATGGTTGCAGGTGAAAGCTTTAAAGCTTCAGCAATATCCAGTATGGTATTTTGATAAGTCTTTTTTCCAGTTGCCATAAACCTGTAATAATTGGCAAGCTAGCATTTTTTTTAATTATCTGAAAACGTTTTCATAATTTATCGGTATTGTTACCGGGGGTATGACAGCACAGGATGGTCTGATGAGTTAAAAACGCTATCTTTAACCCCATAACCCTATATATACATGAACGTAGGCCTTTTCATACCTTGTTATATCGACCAGTTTTATCCAAATGCCGCTATTGCCACATTAAATCTATTAAGCAAACTTGGCATAACAGTAAAATATCCTGTCAACCAGACCTGTTGCGGACAACCCATGGCCAATTCGGGATTTGAGCATTTAACCCAGGGCTGCAATGAGTTGTTTATAGATAATTTTGCTGAATTTGACTATATCGTTTCTCCGTCGGGAAGCTGTGTGCTGCATATAAAAGACCATTTACACTCGCCAACAGCGGAGGAAAAGGCGTCAGGGATCAGGAAAAAAGTTTATGAGCTTACAGAGTTTTTAACGGATGTACTTAAGGTAGATAAACTGAGTGCAAGGTTTCCGCATAAGGTGGGCGTACACCAAAGCTGCCACGGCCAAAGGGGATTGATGCTGGCACAAATGACAGAGCTGGTTGCTGCACCATTTTCGAAACCTTTGCAGCTGTTAAAAATGGTAGAGGGACTGGAGCTGGTGGAGCTGAGCAGGCCGGATGAATGCTGTGGTTTTGGGGGTACGTTTTGTGTGGCCGAGGAGGCCGTATCTGTAAAAATGGGCAAAGACCGGGTGGCAGATCATGTAAACCATGGTGCGGAATACATTACGGCAGCAGATATGTCGTGCTTAATGCATATGGAGGGGATCCTGCGCCGACAAAACAGCAAGGTAAAGGTACTGCACATTGCAGAAATATTAAATGCAGAATAGTAAGAAAACAGATGAGTTCAGCAACAAAAGACCATGCCGGATTATCGGACATTTTTAATAAAGACGAAGCAAGGGTAGACTGGCACGATGAAACCTTATGGTTTGTGCGCGCCAAACGTGATAAAGCCGCCCATAACCTTCCGGAATGGGAATCCCTGAGAGAGACAGCCTCACTGATCAAGAACAATGTACTTTCGAACCTGTACAATTACCTGGTTGAATTTGAAACTCAGGCCCAAAAAAACGGGATAACCGTACACTGGGCAGCCAATGCCGAAGAACACAACCGGATTGTGCATGGCATATTGAAAGCGCATAGTGTAAACAGGCTGATCAAGAGCAAATCTATGCTTACCGAGGAGTGCCATTTAAATGAGTACCTTAAAAACAACGGGATCGATGTGATTGATACCGATCTGGGAGAGCGGATTGTACAGCTTGCACAGGAACCGCCGAGCCATATTGTATTGCCCTGCATCCATAAGAAGAAAGAAGAAATAGGCGAACTGTTCCATGAACACCTGGGCACTCCAAAGGGGATGGCCGATCCTTTGTTTTTAACGGCAGCGGCCAGGGAACACCTTAGGGAGACCTTTTTAACACGCAAAGCAGCCATTACAGGCGTAAATTTTGCCGTTGCAGAAACCGGGGAATTTGTGGTTTGCACCAATGAGGGCAATGCCGACATGGGCGCACATCTGGCTGATGTACATATTGCCTGCATGGGGATTGAAAAGATCATCCCAAAACGGACAAACCTGGGGGTGTTTTTAAGGTTGCTGACCAGGAGTGCTACTGGCCAGCCTATCACCACTTATTCCAGTCATTTTAAAAAACCGAGACCTGGACAGGAAATGCACATTGTGCTGGTAGACAATGGCCGGACCACACAACTGAGCCGCCCAGATTTCAGAAACTCGCTGAAGTGTATCCGTTGTGCGGCCTGTATGAACACCTGCCCGGTTTACCGCAGAAGCGGGGGCCATAGCTATCATACTGCAGTAGCCGGTCCTATTGGCTCTATACTTGCCCCTAACCTGGACATGCGGGAATATGCAGACCTGCCATTTGCCTCTACCCTATGCGGTTCCTGCAGCAATGTTTGTCCGGTTAAGATCAATATCCACGAACAGCTGTACAAATGGCGGCAGGTTATTGTTAAAGAGGGTTATGCAGACCCCAAAAAGAAACTGGCGATGAAAGCCATGGAATTTACTTTATCCAGCCCTTTTGTTTACAAAAACGCAGGTAAAGCAGGCCGATGGTTTATGAAACATGCCCCATTTACGGTAAACAACAAGCTAAACCTTTGGTACCAGCAGCGTGAAATGCCTGAAGTACCTCAGCAATCGTTTGGAGAATGGTATAAAAAGAACAAAAAAGCATGAGTAGCAGAGCACAGATATTAGCCAGCGTATTACAAAACCAGCCTGAACTGCAGGCCTTACCGGAAGATTTACAGACCAGCTTTCCCGCAGCAGATCCTGTGGAAGCTTTTAAAACTGTACTGACAACCATTGGAGGTGCATTTATTGAAGTTTCAGATTATCTGGCTATACAAAACTATATATCAGAACATTTTGCCGGACAGCGTGTGGTTTCTACTTTACCGGAACTGGCAGCAATAAGCGAAAAGGGCTGGGAAAACCAGGACCCGCACAGCTACGCAAATGTAGACCTGGCCATCATTACCGCCCATTTCGGGGTAGCAGAAAATGCGGCCTTATGGATTACAGAAGACCTGATGCAGCAAAGGGCCGTACCTTTTATTTGTCAGCAGCTGGCTGTTGTGATCAGCAGAAAGGACATTGTACAAACCATGCATGATGCCTATTTAAAAATAGGCGCCGCGGATTATGGTTTCGGGAGTTTCATAGCCGGCCCTTCTAAAACGGCAGATATAGAGCAATCGCTGGTGCTTGGCGCACATGGGCCAAAAAGCATGACGGTGTTTGCGCTGGATTAATGATTAATCCTCTACAAAATCGAGGTCTTTATGATGGGTCTCGGGAATGGTCCTGATACAGTAGAAGCCTATACCAAAGCATAGCAGTCCGACTACCGCTGCAGCATTGAGTGCCAGCAGGCCCGGTTTTAAAGCTGCATATAAAGTGGTCATCAATACCACTGTACCCCTTACCATATTCGGTATGGTTGTGGCGGCAGTTGCCCTTACATTGGTGCCAAACTGTTCTGCCCCTATGGTTACAAACATGGCCCAGTAGCCGATTCCAAAACCTATCCAAAGGCACATTGCATAAAGCCCTGTAGCGGTATGGATTCCACCATACAGGTATATGATACTGCCAATTGCAGTAAAAGTCATTAAATAAGTAACGGCCCTGATCCTCGATTGGAGCCAGTAACTCAGCAAGCCGCTCACCAGATCGCCGGCCGATAAGCCTACATAGCACCACATTACCGCCAGTCCGGGTTTTATGGCTTCTGTAATGCCCAGCGCTTTGCCAAACTCGTTGCTGAACGTGGCCAGTATCCCGATGACATACCAGGTGGGCAGACCTATTCCGATACATTTAAGGTACAGCAGCAAGCGGCTCTTTTTGGTAAAAAAAGAAAGAAAATTACCTTTGGCCACATGGTGTTTTTCTTTCATGGCATGGAACATCCCCGATTCAAATACACCTATTCTTAAAAACAACAATAAAATACCCATACCCCCACCAATAAAATAAGCATTTCTCCAGCTAAATAGCTCTACTGTAAAATAGCCAACCACAGCACCAAGCAGGCCTACTCCTGCCACTACCGAAGTGCCTATTGCCCTTAATTTTTTGGGCAGACTTTCCGATACCAGGGTAATCCCTGCCCCCAGTTCACCGGCCAGACCAATACCCGCAATAAAGCGCAATACTTTGTAAATGGTTACATCGTGTACAAAACCGCAGGCGAAGTTTGCAATAGAATAGGTAATGATAGAGCCAAAAAGCACCGACAGACGCCCTTTTTTATCTCCCAGAATGCCCCATAGTATCCCACCTAGCAATAAGCCGGTCATTTGCCAGTTCAAAATACTTGCCCCCTCAATGGATACCGCCGCCTCATCAAGTCCCAGTTCGGTTAAACTGGGGATCCTTACGATCCCAAATAAAAGCAGGTCGTATATATCTACAAAATAGCCCAAAGAAGCTACAATAACAGGGGCACTGAACAGGTAAGCTGCTGCACTTTTCTCTTTTGTGAGGTTGGTCATGTGGTGGTTTATATTTGGTTTAGTTTATTATCAGGCTAAGATATTTATTTTTATAAATAACTATAAGATTCATCTTAAAATTATTTTATAATTAAACCTGCCGGGTTTTTATGCAGTGCCTTACCTGCCTGGTACTTCCAATTGCACAATTTTATTTCGGTCAATATCCCTTTGGGCGGCAATGGGCCACCCAAAGGGATAAGGCCCTTATTTTAACTTCTTTTTAAAAAAATCAATGCTGCGTTGCCAGGCCAGTTCTGCCGCAGCTTTGTCAAAGCGCGGCGTTGTATCGTTATGAAAGCCGTGGTTAACATCAGGATAAATATAAGCAGTATATTCTTTTTTATTTTCTTTTAAAGCAGCCTCATAGGCCGGCCAGCCCTTGTTGACATTGGTATCCAGGCCGGCATAATGCAAGAGCAACGGGGCTTTTATTTTTGGCACATCCTCATTTGCAGGCTGCCCCCCGTAAAATGGTACTGCAGCGGCCAGTTCCGGAATCCGCACCGCCATCATGTTCGAGATCCAGCCGCCAAAACAAAACCCTACCACCCCTACTTTACCATTGCAGTCCTTCTGGTTTTTGAGGTAATAATACGCTGCTATAAAATCTTCAAGCATTTCCTCCTTACTGCGTTTGCTTTGCAGCTCACGGCCTGCATCATCGTTACCAGGATAACCACCCAGCGGGCTCAGGGCATCTGGGGCAAGGGAAATAAATCCGGCCAGTGCTGCCCTCCGGGCTACGTCCTCAATATAAGGATTTAAGCCCCTGTTCTCATGCACCACTACAATACCACCCAGCTTCTGTTTTTCGGCAACAGGCTTACACCATAAGGCTTTGATGGTACCCCCACCTTTTTCAGACTGGTAATTGATGTATTTGGATACCAATCGCGGATCATCCGGCTGAATCTGAACACCTCCCTTGTAATCGGGCATGAGAAAGCTCATCAATGAGGTTACCGTAAGCCCTCCTACCGCGTACACGCTCAGCTTTTGCATAAAATCACGACGGTTAACCCTGTTATGGGCATAATCGTCATAAAGGTCAAACACACCTTGCTGGATATCTTCTTTCCTGATTTCCTTCATAGCTTTATTTTTTAATTTCACCGTTACAGGCTACCTGCCTGCGAATTAAATATACGGTTTTATTTCCAGCCTCCACCGAGGTCCCTATAGATATTGGTGACAGCATTGAGCTGTCCCTTTTTGGTTTCTACCAGTTCCAGTTTGGCTGCCAGCGCATCTCTTTGGGTCATTAAAACTTCCAGATAATCGGCACGTGCCGACTTAAACAGATCATTGGAAATATCTATTGAGCTGCTGAGTGCCTTTACTTCTTTCGATTTCAGGTCGTAACTTTTTTCCAGGTTACTGATTTTCGACAATTGGGCAGAAACCTCCAGATATGCATTTAGAATGGTCCGTTCATAATTGTACATGGCCTGAAGCTGGCGCGCATTGGCATTGTAAAACTCTGCCTTGATGCCCTTTCTGTTGATGAGGGGACCGGCAAGATCTCCGGCAAGCGAATAAAGCACTGATTCCGGAAATTTAACCAGGTAAGATGGCTTAAATGCCTGAAAGCCTAAAGCAGCAGAAATGCCGAAAGAAGGATAAAATTCGGCCCTTGCAACTTTAACATCCAGTTTGGCTGCAGCCAGCTCCAGTTCAGCCTTTTTGACATCAGGCCGGTTGGCCAGTAACTGGGACGGGATACCGGTACTTACTGCTGTCGGCATCAGGGTTAAAAAGCTGTTTTTATCCCTCTGTATGGGTTGCGGATACCTGCCCAGTAAAAAGTTGATCCTGTTCTCAGTTTCTGTGATCTTCTGAAGGATATCAAACTCCAGTCCCTGGGAATTCAGTACTTCTGCTTTAAATTTCTGGACTGCCAGCTCTGTTACCCGGGTTGCCTCTTTCTGAATCTTTACAATTTCCAGGGCATTTTTTTGCAGTTCGATATTTTGTTTAACAATCTCCAGCTGATTGTCGAGGGCCAGCAGCTCATAGTAAGAATTGGCCACTTCAGCAATCAGGTTGCTCAGCACAAAATTTTTACCTTCTATGGTCGACAAATACCGGCTGACCGCTGCTTTTTTTGCATTGTGCAGTTTTTTCCAGATGTCGGCCTCCCAATTGGCAGTCAGCACTGCCGTATAATCCATCAGCGGATCGGGCATTTCCTTTCCAGGAGCTATTTCTGTGCTGGCATCACCGGCACCCTGACTGGTATATCTTCCAACTTTTTCAATACCGGCACCAATTTTTCCATTTACCGCAGGCAACAGTTGCCCTTGTCTGCTCCTGATGTCATTTTTTGCAATCTCAATTTCCTGCAAAGTGATCAGCAGTTCCTGATTGCGCGTCAGTGCAGTATCTATCAGGTGCTGTAAGTCCTTATCGGTAAAAAAGTTCCGCCACGCGGCAGTGGCTACATTAATGGTATCCAGACTGTTACCATAAGATACCGGTACCGACCTGTTTTCGGCCCGCTGTGTGACGGCCGGAAGCTTACAGCTTGCAGCAGCCAGGCAAATGCCCAGCACTGCGATATATTTATATCTACCAAGTTTATACATTGTGATCAATTTCTTCGGTTAAAGGGTTTTCTTCTTCGTTTTTAACAAGCAGGTGTTTTTCGGATATTTTACCGAATATGTAATACAGCCCGGGTATAATAATTACGCCGAATACCGTTCCGAAAAGCATACCTCCGGCAGCGGCAGAACCGATTGTCCGGTTACCTGTTGCCCCCGGGCCCGAGGCAAAAACCAGTGGGATCAGTCCCGCTATAAATGCAAAAGAGGTCATCAGGATCGGGCGGAACCTAACCGATGCCCCCTCGATTGCAGCTTTGAGTACAGAGCTGCCAGCCCTGTGTTTCTGAACAGCAAATTCGATGATCAGTACAGCATTCTTGCCCAGCAAACCAATGAGCATCACCATGGCTACCTGCGCATAGATATTGTTCTCCAGCCCAAATAATTTGAGCAACAGGAATGCACCAAAAATTCCTGCCGGAAGGGAAAGAATTACCGGAAAAGGTAAAATAAAACTTTCATACTGGGCAGCAAGCAACATATATACAAATACCAGACAGATGAGGAAGATGTAAACGGCCTGGTTTCCGCGGCCCACCTCGTCTTTGGAGATACCTGCCCAGTCGATACCAAAGCCTCTTGGCAAACTGGTTTTTGCCACTTCATTTACCGCATCAATGGCTGCTCCACTGCTGTATCCCGCTGCAGCCGATCCACTGATCTCTGAGGCATTGTACATATTGTGCCTGGTGATCTCTGATAAGCCATACACCTTTTCAATTTTCATGAAAGCGGAAAAAGGTACCATTTCTTCATGGTCGTTCTTTACATACAGCTTCAGCACATCTTCTGGTAAAGCCCTGTACTGCGGCAGGGCCTGCACCATTACTTTGTATTGCCGGTCGTATTTGATAAAACTGGTCTCATAGTTACTTCCAATCAGGGTAGAAAGCGTATTCATGGCATTCTCGATGGTCACCCCTTTTTGCTGGGCAATGTCATTGTCAATCCGCAGCATGTACTGCGGAAAGCTGGCGCTGTAAAAGGTGAATACAGACGACAATTCAGGCCGTTTCTCCAGTTCCTTCACAAAATCCCGGCTTACGGTCTCCATCTTTTTATAATCGCCGCTCCCTGCTTTATCCAGCAGGCGCAGCTCAAAACCACCGGCAGCCCCATAACCAGGTACTGCGGGCGGCTGGAAAAATTCTATGGTAGCGCCTGTAATGTCTTTGGATTTTTCTTCCAGCTCATTGATCACTTCCTGAACACCGTGTTTGCGCTCATCCCAGCTTTTCAGATTGATCAGGCAGGTTCCTGAATTGGCACCTGTACCCTCTGTAAGGATCTCATAACCGGCAAGGGAAGAAACCGATTGTACATCTTCCATCCCTTCTGCAATCTTCTGCAGTTTTTCGGCAATCTGGTTTGTCCTTTCCAGTGAAGAGCCGGGAGGGGTTTGGATTACGGCGTAAAACATTCCCTGGTCCTCGTTCGGTATGAAGCCGGCAGGCAGTACCTTATTGAGTAAGCCTATCCCTGCACAAAAAGCGAGCAGCATGCCAAAGGTGATTACCCTCCTGTTCACAATTTTGCCCAGCAAGTTCTGGTACCTGCCGGAAACACTGTTAAACCAATTGTTAAAACCATCCAGCATTTTATTCAGCCAGGTTTTCTTTTTTGGTTTCCCATGATTGTTTTTCAGCATCATGGCACACAATGCCGGAGTAAGGGTAAGCGCAACCACTCCCGACAGGATAATGGAAGTTGCCATGGTAATGGAAAACTGCCTGTAGAATATACCAACAGGGCCCGACATAAATGCAACCGGTATAAATACTGCAGCCATTACAAAAGTGATGGCAATGATGGCCCCGCTGATCTCGTGCATAGCCTCTTCGGTAGCTTTGAGTGGCGAAAGATTTTTCTCTTCCATTTTGGCGTGCACCGCCTCAATTACAACTATGGCATTGTCTACCACAATACCAATTGCCAGCACCAGCGCAAATAGGGTAATCAGGTTTAAGGTAATACCCAGGTATTGCATGAACAGAAAAGTTCCGATCAGGGATACCGGTACCGCAATGGCAGGGATCAGGGTTGAGCGCCAATCGCCCAGAAAAAGAAATACCACCAGCCCTACCAGGATAAAGGCCTCTACCAGGGTATGGATTACCTTTTCAATAGAAGCATCCAGAAATTTGGAAACATCATAGCTGATCTCATAATCCATTCCTTTAGGAAAGGAAGTTGATTTGATCTCTTTCAGTTTGGCCTTGATGTCTTTAATTACCTGACTGGCATTACTTCCATACGATTGTTTTACAGTTATGGCAGCAGAAGGCTTGCCATTCAGGTTGGAATACAGATCGTAATAGGAGCTTCCGAATTCTACATCCGCAACATCTTTCAGGTGCAGCAGCTCTCCTTTGTTGCTGGATCGTAAAATGATGTTTTCGTAACCTTCCTTGGTACTGAACCGTCCGGGATATTTCAATACATATTCAAAGGCCTGCGACCTTTTGCCCGAGCTTTCTCCGGTTTTGCCGGGTGAGGCTTCCAGACTTTGCTCATCGAGCGCTTTCAGTACTTCATCTGCAGAGATTTTATAGGCCAGCATACGGTCGGGCTTTAACCAGATCCTCATGGCATATTCCCTGTTACCCAAAATATCGGCCACACCAACCCCGTCAACCCTTTTCAGTTCCGACAAAACATTGATATCGGCATAATTGAAAAGAAACTTCTGGTCCATATTGGGGTCTTTGCTGTACAGGTTGATGTACATCAGCATGTTGGACTCTTCACGTGTAATTTTAACACCCTCGCGCACCACCAGTGGCGGCAGCTTATTGATTACCGAGGCCACGCGGTTCTGGATATTTACTGAAGCCTGGTTAGGATCGGTACCCAGGTTAAAGATGACCTGTATGGTAGCCTCTCCGTCATTCCCCGCATCAGAAGCCATGTATTTCATTCCGGGAACACCGTTAATGGCCCGCTCAAGTGGAATGATAACAGATTTGATCATTAATTCGCCATTGGCCCCGGGGTATTCCGCAGTGATGTTCACTTTTGGAGGAGAAATAGAAGGAAATTGTGTTACCGGTAACTGGGTTGCCGCCAAAACCCCCAGAAAGGTAATGATGAGCGATATCACTATAGACAGGACAGGCCTGTGTATGAATTTATTAAACATAAAATTAAATTTAGGGATGGACCACTATTCCGCTCTCAATTGCAGACGGGAAATGACTTCCTTAGGTGCTACAAAATTGTAGACGATCTTATCGTCATCTTTTACCTTCTGGACACCTTCCAGAAGAATCCTGTCATTTTCAGAAAGGCCATTGCCTACCACATACAGATCAGGCATCTGGTTACTGATACTGATGTTCCTTGATTTGACTTTGCCATTTTTATCCACCACAAAAACATATAGTTTATCCTGGATTTCATAAGTTGCCTTCTGTGGTATCAACAGGGCATTTCTGAGCGGGACAGTCATCTGAACCTTGCCCGTTTCGCCATGCTTTAGCAACCTGTCAGGATTCGGAAACCTTGCCCGGAAGGCAATATTTCCGGTTTCATTGTTAAATTCACTTTCTATGGTCTCCACTTCACCTTTGTACTTCAGGGGCTGGCTGTTGGCCAGCACTAAACTTACCTTGCTGTTGCCCCGGTTTCTGGTATTGGTTTCGTAATCCAGGTATTCTGGTTCAGACACATTAAAATAGGCAAACATCTGGCTGTTATCGGACAGGCTGGTAAGCAGCTCACCCTCGTCTACAAGACTGCCCAGCTTTAATGGGATGCGGTCAATTGTCCCATCAAAAGGAGCCCTGATCTCGGTAAACGACAGGTGGAGTCTGGCCAGTGCCGTCTCTGCTTTCGCCTGTTCCAGTTTGGCCTGGGCCATAGCCAGTTCATTTTTTGAGACCACATTCTTATCGGCCAGCAGTTTGGTATTCTGCAGTTCTATTTCTGCAGCCTTGGTTTCGGCCTGGGCTTTCAGCAATTCAGCTTCATACATTTTAGGCATAATTTTGAACAGCAGCTGACCCGCTTTCACAAAATGGCCTTCATCTACATAGATCTGCTGAAGGTAGCCTTTTTCCTGCGCCCTGATCTCGATGTTCCTTACAGATTTGATCTGCGAAACATATTCTTTGGTAAATGAGGTATCTATTTTTAAAGGACTGGTAACCGCATATTTGCCGGTCTCTTCCTTTGCTTCTTTTTTTGAGGTACAGCTGATATGGCACAAAATGGCACACAAGCCTGTAAGCATTACAATTCTCTTCATTCGTGTTATTGATTATTAAAATTTGATGGCCGGGAACCATAGCGGTCCCCTTAAGAAATATTTCATACTCCGGAGGTATGACCGATCAAATTCTTAAAACCCTTTGCAGAATATATTTAAAAGAAGAAGTATAAGACAGGTGCTCACAAAACGGCAGGCTGCCGTTTAAGCAGGTACATCTATAAATTAATTCCGCTGAATGGACAGGCCTGATCGCATAGCGTAGCGGTAATACCTGTTTTCTGACAGAGAAGCCATCTTCTTCATCGCCTTCATCCTCAACACTGGTAAAGTCCTCTTTCTTTTCGGTCAGGTTATTGTTACTGATTAAAAAGAGGTACCTGCAGGTGTTACCGATCTTTAACTGCTGCTTATCTGTACGCTGAATAGCCGAATGACTGGTACTATGGTGTGGCTTTGCTGCAAAAACGCCATTGCGCCCGCCCAGCAGGAAGAAACAAAGTGACAGAAAAAATACAGCAACAGCTCTCATTTGGGCGCAAAAATAATATCAGTCGTGAGAATTAACGCCTGCCCAATCAATTTAATGGTCAGAATTTTGTAATATTCACGAGCCTTCCTGATACAGACCTGGAAGATTTAATCGTCATCATCTTTCTTTTTCTTTTCTGCAATCACAAATGCACTTCTTCTGGGGGCAGGCATTACAGCATCCTCCCCTTTTACAGATTTCCATACCACCTGGTTCAGTTGCAGGTCGGGCGCCTCATCCTCTTTCGCAAAACTAAAAGTTTCCGAAAGTTCAGCACTTTTATTCAATGCTACATTCCTGGTATCGAGGTTTACCCCTGCCTTCCGGTGATTATAGGGGGTATAATCCGGTGTTGCTGTAAAACAATCGTATAAGGGCATTGCTGCTGCATCATACTGGCTCATTGGTGGCAGTCCAAGTATCAGTTCCATAGTCCGCAAAAACCCACTGGTAGAATACATCGTGCTCACTACCTGGTTCCTTTTGGTATAGGGACTGATGACCAGTGCGGGCGAACGATGTGCATCCACATGGTCGGGTCCGTTCTGGGCATCATCTTCCAGTATAAAAACAGCTGATTCTTTCCATATCCTGCTGTGCGAGAGGTGTTCAATGAACAATCCCACAGCAAGGTCATTGTCGGCAACAGCAGCCAGGGGCGAAATCTGCCCCCTCTTTTGTCCGCTGGTATGGTCATTAGGGAATTTAATGGTATTAAATTGCGGAACTTCATCTTTTGCAAGCAGCCGGTCAAAATCTTTTATCCAGATGGCACAACGGGTGGTATCTTTTATTTCAAAGTCAAAAGAAGGAAAACCGACACAAAAATGGTCTTTCAAAGCTGCAATAACCGCGGTCTTGCCATTTGCAAATTCGCCGTAGCTCCGGTAACTGACCCCCGCCCTTTTACAGTAATCCCAGATAAAACCATCCCTGGGATAAGTAATTTTCCGGTTTCCGCCATAATCTCCGGCCCCGCCACGTTTACCATATTGTGTGGGCCAGGTTTTTTCGACATAATCATTCGCATAGGCGCCCATACTCCAGTTATGGCCATCGGCACTCACCTCGGCATCCACATAAAAATTATCCAGCAGTACGTATTCTTCAGCTAAAGCATGGATGTTTGGCGTTACTTTTTCCGGAAAAAGACAAAGCTTAGGATCTCCGTTTCCTTTTTTTACATCTCCCAATACCTGATCATAAGTCCGGTTTTCCTTAATAATATAAAAAACATACTTTATAGGGCTTACATCACCTTTTTTAAAGGGTATAGGATTGGATGCTGATGGTGCCTGCTGCTGCTTATTGAAAGGTGTGTTACTGTACACCATTTGTGTATAATCTTTCAGCACCGTTTCTTTCGGATCATCAACAATAGACAGAGTTCCTTTAAACAAGCCGCCAATATACTGCAACCTTTTATCCGGAGTGGAGCCTTCATGCAGCTCGCTGTTGTCTGCTTTGCTGATGGGTTGCGGACCTTTAGGATTTGCCATGCTGGTAAAGCCTTTTCCATTTGCTACCCAGATCCTGTTTTTGCAATACTTAACACTCGTTGGGTACCAGCCTGTCGGGATAAAACCCAGGCTTACACTTTCGCCTATTTTAGCAACATTAAATACCGCAAGGCAATTGTTATCGGCATTGGCAATGTAAAGTGTCTGTTCATTGTCTGACAAGGCCAGGGCATTGGTTGTTGAGCCGGTCAGTTGTGTTGGATGTACTGCTGATGAGATCACCTCAACTACTTTTTTTGTCTGCGTATTGATGATGGAAACCGAGTTATCGCCACCATTGGCTACAAACAGATAATCGCCTTTTTTATTCAGCAACAGCTCATTAGGCGCATATTGCGTAGCAATGCTATCCGTAATCTGCCCCAGCTTTGTGTCCAGCAGGACTACCTTATTGGCTCCCCAAAGTGAAATGTATAAAATCTTCCGGTCGGACGAAAGGATACAGGAATAAGCTTCTGAGCCTAAAGCAACTTTTTTAAGTGTTTTTCTGGTAGTCAGGTCAACGATATAAAGACTATTGTCTTCCTTGGTAACTACATACAAAACCTGGTTCAGGTCATCAAGGGCAAGTCCGGCCGGACTGATCTTTACTGGCCAGGCTTTTCCTAGCCTGATGGTATCAGGTTCAAGCAGTTTACCCTTTTCAACCGGATAAACCAGGATGATATTGTCATTGCCCCCTGAAACATAGAGCTTATTATCCTTATCATTAAACTGCAGGCCATACCAGGATTTCCCAATCTCTTTTTCATCGGTAATACGTTCCGTTTTAACATCTATCAGCTGGATAGTTTGCTTACTTTGGCCATTATTGGTCACCGCAATCTTCTTTTTATCGTGGGAAAGCTGGATGTTCAGGGGAAGGTCTCCTAAAGGGAGCGACCTGCCAACCGGACTTAAGGACCAGCCATTGGGTAAAAGTACCCGACTGCTGCCATGAACTTTTCCGGGTAACTGTGCGAAAATTAAATTACTGGATACGCTGATCAGCAGCAACAGGATACATAATTTCTTCATGATGATTACACTAAAATTAGTTTCATATCCTGTCTGTTTTGTCCATATGCTGCTGCCTTTAATAAAGCCTCTCCTGTCTGACATGGATATATTTTGTAATTAATGTTTTAATAGCAGCCCCAATATTAAGGTTACTAGATAAGAACAAAATCACTTGTACATTATCATTAAGTTAATATACGGCAATTCTTTTCGTCTTTGTTCTTTCCCGAAAAAAACCATTGAATTTCCTTCAATTTTATTTAACATCATTGTCATGAATTAATATTTAATATATTTAAAAAACCAAGCACAAGCCTCCCTGAAAGGGCAAAAGTTTAGAACTCAAATAATGAAAGGATTTGTAAAAAATTATAGCGGCATTATATGGTTGCTCACAGGAATTGCTTTAGGCAGTATTGCCGGATTAATATTCGGTAAAAAAGTAGAGGTATTAAAGCCAATAGGCGATATATTTCTAAACCTCTTATTTACCGCTGTCATCCCCCTGGTCTTCTTCGCCATTTCTTCTGCTATAGCCAATATCAAACCTTCAGATAAACTGAGCAGAATGATGGGGTTTACCGCAATCGTATTTCTTGCCACGGTACTCATATCTGCCATACTGACCATTGTTGCCGTTAAAATATTCCCTATCCACGAAGCATTGGGCAATGCTCAGCTTAACGAAAAAATAGAAGACAGCCCCTTTGCCGAGCAACTTACAAAATTATTTACCACAACAGAGTTTTACGAACTGCTGTCACGTAAAAGCATGCTGGCGATGATCATCTTTTCCATCATGATAGGCTTTGCCGCATTAAAAGCCGGAAAGGCCGCAGATCAGTTTGTTGGTTTCCTGCATTCCGGCAACGAAGTGTTTAAAGGGGTATTTATCCTGATCATGAAAGCAGGCCCTATAGGTCTGGGTGCTTATTTTGCCTACCAGGTTGGTGTCTTCGGTCCACAATTGTTTGGCACCTATGCCAAGTCTTTGGGCCTGTACTATGGCTTTGGGGCTTTTTATTTCGTGGTCATGTTCAGTGTATACGCCTTTGTAGCGGGCGGCATCAAAGGCATCAGAAGGTACTGGAAAAATAACCTTATTCCTTCTGCAACGGCAGTAGGCACCTGCAGCAGTATTGCCGTTATACCTTCCAACCTGGAAGCCGCAAAAAGAATGGGCATCCCTGAATACATCGCCAATGTAACCATTCCCCTTGGCGCAACCCTGCATAAAGATGGCTCCAGCATCTCCTCTATTGTTAAAATGGCGGTTGTTTTTGCCTTATTTGGTAAAGGCTTTGATACGGCCGATGCCATTGTGCTTGCACTGGGTATGACAGTTCTGGTAAGTGTGGTAGAAGGCGGTATCCCAAATGGTGGTTATGTAGGCGAGCTGCTGTTCATCTCGGCCTACGGACTACCGATTGAGGCCCTCCCTCCTGCAATGATCATTGGCACATTGGTTGATCCCATGGCTACCCTGCTCAATGCTACCGGCGATACGGTTGCCTCTATGGTGGTAACCAGGTTTACCGAAGGCCGGCAATGGATAGACAAGGCAATATAATTGCCCGCAACACCAACAAACTTAACCATTAGTCGACGAAATTAATGTTTCCGTCTACACTATTGCATAATTGTGAATAATACTTGCCACTTTTGAACTTTAAACTTAAATTTAAATTTAAAAGCAATAAGAAACTACCAAATTAAACACACTTAATGAAAATTTTAAAAGTATTAGGGCTAATTGTCCTTTTTGTGATTGTTATTGCCACTGCTGCAGGCTTCTATGTAAATGTTGCCCTACCCGATACCGGAAAGGCACCGGCAGTAAAAATTGAAGTGACCCCTGAGCGGTTGGAAAGGGGCCGTTACCTGGCCAATCATGTTACAGCCTGTATGGACTGTCACAGCAGCCGCAACTGGAGTTTATTTTCCGGTCCTCCGGTTGCCGGTACTATAGGTCAGGGTGGCGAAGTTTTCGATGAAAACATGGGTTTCCCCGGCAAAATTTACGCGGCCAACATTACCCCGCATGCCCTGGGTAGCTGGACTGACGGGGAAATATTAAAAGCAGTAACCACCGGTGTAAATAAAGACGGAAAAGCTTTGTTCCCATTAATGGGTTACAGCCGCTTCGGAAAAATGGACAGAGAAGATATTTATAGCATTATTGCTTACATCCGCAGTCTGCAACCTATAAAAAGCCAGGTACCAAATACAGAACTAAATTTTCCGGTAAGCCTGATCAATAAAACATTACCAAAAGCGGCCGACTTTCAAAAAAAGCCTGATGCAAGCGATAGCCTGAAATATGGCGCTTACCTGGTAAATGCCGCCGGTTGTGTAGATTGCCATAGTAAAATGGATAAAGGCAATATTGTACCTGGTTCTGAATTTGGGGGTGGTATGGAATTTATACAGCCTGCAGGAATTATGCGCTCGCCAAACATTACCATGCATAAGGTAAATGGTTTGGGCAACTGGAGCAAAACCATGTTTGTACAAAGATTTAAAATGTATGCAGACAGTACCGTTAAACTGCCAGGCATGGGCAGGAACGAACTCAATACCCCAATGCCATGGACCATGTATGCCGGAATGACACAGCAGGACCTGGCTGCCATTTATACTTATCTGAAAAGCTTAAAACCACTTGACAATAAGGTTGAAGTAAGGGAAATTAAAGGACAACCGCTTTAAAATACTTATATTTGTGCAAAAAGAATACCATGTCAATCACATCGCAGGAAGAATTATTTGGAATGAAACAGGTAAGCAATGCTGTTGCAGAAACATTAAAGCAAATGCGGAAGTATGCTGCACCAGGCATGTCGGCCCAGGAGCTGGACGAGTTTGGCGGTAATATCCTGAATCAGCTGGGTGCCAAATCTGCCCCCAGGCTAACCTATGGTTTTCCGGGCTGGACCTGCATCAGTGTAAACAATGAGGTGGCGCATGGTATTCCAACCAAGGCTAAGATTTTGAATGAAGGGGACCTGATCAATATTGATGTCTCGGCAGAACTAAACGGTTTTTGGGCAGATAATGGCGGCTCATTTATACTTGGTCGTGATTTAAATAAGCTACAACCCCTGGTTGATGTGTCCAAACAAATTTTGAAAAAAACAATTGCTCAGATTAAGGGCGGTGTAAGAATTGCAGATATTGGTAAATTGATAGAAATGCAGGCCAAACAAGCAGGTTACAAAGTGATCAAGAACCTTGCAGGACATGGTGTAGGAAGAAGCCTGCATGAAGAACCCCATGATATATTGAACTGTTATGACAGGTACAATACCGATCGTTTCAAAAAGAATTCTATAGTAGCGATTGAGACTTTTATTGCTACAGACTCCAGCTATGCAGAACAGCAGGAAGATGGCTGGACCTTGATAGGAAACCGTGGTGGGTATGTAGCCCAGCATGAGCATACCATTATGATCACTAATGGTATGCCCATAATTCTTACTGCTGCAAACGAGATCTGGGGATAATCAGGCATATTGAGCAAGCTTATCAGTTTTTCATGGTTTCCCGGGTTCGACTGCATTTCTGTTTGAATCGGGAACTGTAGATGGTAGGGTGTCGGTGTGTTTCTTATTTTTCTTTCTAAATAGATTGGTCAATTTTTCCCCTGCTTTGTTTAATGCTTTATCTGTAACATTGTCTGCGGTTTTATTTACAGCCTTATCTACAACTTTGTCGGTTGAGCGGTCAACTGAATTTTCTGTAGCGGCTTTTGCTTTTGCTTTAAGTTTACTCAAAACCTGTGCTTGTGCCATCCCTCCTGCACCAAGGGTAAGGAAAAGGATAAAAATTACTTTTTTCATAGTTTTATTTTTTTCTAAAAGTAGCCTGGAAATACTTGCAGGTCAATCGTTAAAAAAGATGATTTTTATAGGTAGACATCTAAAAAATCATTAAAAAAGAGGATATAAAACAGGTCAGGTCCGTATTTAATTTGCAGTTAGAAAAATGTAAATTAGGGTATGAGAAAATTAACGTTGCTATTTTTTTCAGTTATAACCTGTTTTGTATGTAATGCTCAGGTTGACAAAGTAGACAGCCTTTTAAAGAAAATTAAAGTGATACAGAATGACACCAATAAGGTAAAACTGTATTATGCACTGGCCGACCAATATCTAAATAGCAATTTAAAAGAGGCAGAAAAATTTTGCCGTAAAGCTGAAGTTTTAAGTAGAAGACTAAATTATAAGCAAGGGATACTGGACTATTATAGCAATTATGCTAATGTACTCTATTTAAATGGGAGATTTGATGATCGACTAGAGTTAGCTTTGGAAGCTGTGGAGTATGCTAAAAAAAATGCCGACTCTACCGAATTTGCCCGTAGCATGCTAAATGCCGGTATTGCATATTCGTTAATCGAAGATTACCAAAGTGCCGTAAATCAAATTGAAAAGGCAAGAGATATATTGATCAGAAACAATCGGCATAAATACAATGGTAATATTTATAATTTACTCCAACTGCTGTATAATTCCATGCATCAGTACAGAAAAGGAGCAAATAATGGCTTGTTAGCTATTGATATTCTTGCAAAATCAAAAGATAAAACATCGCTACAAGAAGCATTAAGCAATCTGGGATTAAATTATATTGAGTTAAAACTATACGACTCCGCCAAATATTACTTAAACAAGGCTGTGGTTTTGGCAAATGCAAGCGGAAACAAACAAATACAGACAGCAGCAGCACTAAACTTTGCCTTAATTGCGCTTCGGTCGCAACAAACAGACAGCATAAAACCCTATGTAACCAAAGCACTTAAACTTTCCAAAGCGAATGATTGGCATGAACAAGAGGGTTTAGCACAATACGGACTGGCCTATTATTACCTGCTGAAAAAGAACAATGCGATTGCGCAGTTATACGCCGACTCTGCACTTCGCTTAACTCAACAATACAATATACCAAACTTAAAACAAAAGCTATACCCCTTGCTTTCAAGCTTATACTACGCCCGACAGGAACCGCAGCAGGGTTACTTTTATTATAACAAATCAGAAATGTTTAATGATAGCTTGTTAAATACGGCCATTACAAAACATACCATTTTCACCGAAAAAAAATTTGAAACCTCAAGAAAAGAAGCACAAATAAAATTGCAGCAATCGCAACTACGACAAAAAAACAACCTGATTTATTTCTTATTTGCAGGTGCCCTAGCCTTGCTTTCTATTTCTTTACTTAGCTACCGGAATTACAGGAACAGGCGAAAATTACAACAAGCCAAAATAGATGAATTAGAAACTGAAAAACAACTCATGGCCACTGAAGCGGTGCTAAAAGGCGAAGAGCAGGAACGCACCCGACTAGCCAAAGACCTGCATGATGGGCTTGGCGGGATGTTGAGCGGAATAAAATTTTCATTAAGTAATATGAAGGAGAATATGGTAATGACGCCCGATAATGTTAACGCTTTTGAAAGAAGTATGGATATGCTGGATAGTTCCATTAAGGAAATGCGGCGTGTAGCGCATAATATGATGCCCGAAATTTTATTAAAATACGGCCTTGATACGGCATTAATGGAGTTTTGTACTGAAATTGATCGCAATGGTGTATTACGTGTAAACTATCAATCGGTGGGGGTACATGAGGCAGATATACCGCAAACAATCTCCGTTACCATTTACCGTATTGTACAAGAATTATTAAACAATGCAATTAAACACGCTCATGCAAAAAATATACTGGTTCAACTTCATCAATCCAATCAAGGGAAATTATTAGCTATTACCGTAGAGGATGATGGAAATGGATTTGATACCGATCTATTAAAAAAATCTGACGGGATGGGCTGGCTGAATATAAAAAACCGTGTGGAGTTTTTAAAAGGCAGAATAGATTTGCAATCTGCCCCTGGCAAGGGCACTTCAGTAATGATAGAAATTAATAGTTAACTGATGACGATGAAAGTAGGCATTTTTGTAGTAGATGATCACTATATGGTGATAGAGGGCATTCGTTCTTTATTGCAAAATGAAAAAACGCTTGATTGGATGGGCCATGCTACCAATGCGGCATCCTGCCTGAGTTTTCTTAAGTTACACGAACCTGATGTGATATTAATGGATGTAAATCTTCCGGATAAAAGTGGAATAGATCTATGTAAGGAAGTTAAACAACTATATCCTTCTGTAGCAGTGCTTGGGCTAAGTACATTTAACCAGCAGGCTATTATCAAAAACATGATAGATAACGGTGCATCAGGCTATGTGTTAAAAAATGCGACCAAAGAAGAACTCCTGGAAGCCATAAATGCCGTTTCAAAAGGCAAAGTATATTATAGTCAGGAAGCTTTTAGTTCATTACGAATACCGGCACCTGATCAGCTCCTGATTACCCGAAGAGAAAAAGAAGTGCTGTTGTTAATTGCTGAAGGGCTAACCAATGCCGAGATAGCGGAAAAACTTTTCATCAGCATTCCAACGGTAAACACGCATCGCAAAAGCCTGATAGAAAAATTTAATGTAAAAAATACAGCTATGCTAATTGGCAAGGCTATAAAGCTGGGCCTGATTTAATTTCTTTGATAAGTTTTCCCGAAACTGCTTATTTAATCCTGCCATTTTCATTTTCCAATGCAGAACTCCTGCTCCTTGGCCCTTTCGAGTTTCCTGTAGCAAACCTGTAGCTGAAATTTAGTTTTATCTGCCTGGTTTCATAATAACTATAGTTGTGGATAAATAATCCAGCTACACTTTGTGTCGAACTGGCCTTGCTTCCTTTATAAATATCACTAAAAACCAGCCTTAAAGTAGCCTTGTTATCTATAAAACTGCGCTGTAAACCCAGATCCAGCTGGCTTGTTGCCCGGGCAAATTGATTGGCTCCGGCCAAACGTTTTGAATTGTAGAACCCTACTACCTCGGCATTGAAGCGATGTGGTAACTTAAAAGTTTGTTGAAGGTTCAACCTGGCAGCTGTTTGTCTGAGTTTTAGCGTTCTACCTGCCCCAAAGTCGATGTCATTGTAAATTTGGAACAATGCCCCATTAAAAGTTATGTTCCACCACTTGTATGGCACCAGGGTTTGTGTAAGTGTTAAGGCCACGTGTTTTTGTACACCCAGGTTACGGGGAACCATTACAATTCTAGTTTGATCGACAGTATCTGTAACCTCTACAGAGAAATTGTCAGTATAAGTATAGCTTAACCCTAAAATAGTAGCGCTCTTATATACATATTGAAGCAAAGCCCGATGGCTCAATTGCGGTTGCAAAAAAGGATTTCCCTGCCAATAAGATAGCTCATCTAATAAGTAAATAAATGGGTTCAGGTTCTGATAAGCAGGGCGGTCAATCCTTCTGGAATAACTGATGGAAAAGGTGTGCGGTGCCGATGGTTTTATACTTGCGGAAAAGAAAGGGAATAGATTGGTGTAATTTCTGCGGATTGATTTTGCATTTTCCGAAATAGGGGAAATGACCTCAAGTTTTCCTTCTGAAGCAGAATTTTCTACCCTTAGCCCTGCCTGAAGCTGCCATTTATGCAAATCCCTTTTGTAGTTGAGGTAAGCACTTGCAATTTCTTCAATATAGACAAATTTGTTTGATCGTGATGGGTCTAGAACCTCACTGTTTGCCTGAACCTCCAAAAATCTGGAATCATTTCCAGCCGACACTGATGAATACTTAGCTCCGGTTTCCAGTTTTCCTTTCCAAAGATTAGTTGTGTAATCTAGTTTCACAGCTTTTAAACCGATATCAATTCCATTTAATGACCGGTACAGATTGTCGCTCAGCACCACATTATTTATCGCGGTATACCTGTTAGATTGCAGATTGCCCGCTCTTTTAGTAAAATCGCCATAATCTGCATCAAAATTTATAATCCTACCTAAAGTATCTTCGTATTTATAGTTTAGGTTCACATTATATCTTTGTGTTTGTTGAGAATAATAATCATTTATGGCGGTAAGCACCTGATCTACTTCAGTGGTTGCTGCGGCACCAATTTCAGTTCTGGTATCAGTAATCCCTCCTCCAAAAATAAAATTTCCATTTAGCAATACACCCACTGTTTGATTTTTGTCAATGGCAAAATCGGCCCCAAGCCTGGAACCCATTCTATTACGTTTGTCGGTATCATCGGTAAAACTATTGAAGAACTTTCCCTCCTGAAGTCTATCCGCCCCATACAAATAGGAATAGTGGCCTATAAAATGACTGTAGCCTCCATAGAGATTTATTTTGTTTTTTCTGTAGCTTACAGACAAATCCTGGTTACTCCTCAGGTTCAGCCCATAACTGAAACCTGTTGTAAAACCAGCGTTGAAACCTTGAATAACAGATTTTAAAGTTTTGATATTAATGATCCCAGCCGTGCCGGCAGCATCATATTTTGCACTAGGGCTGCTGATGATCTCTATCGATTTGATATCCGATGACGACATCGATCTCAGTACTTCGGCTATCTCTTTGCCGGAGAGGTAGGTCTGTTTTCCATCTATAAGTATCGATGTTCCGGATTTGCCATTAAGCGAAACATTGTTATCCGTTCCTACTGTTACTCCAGGTGCCCTGCCCAACAATTCGAGTCCATTTAACCCATGCGCACTAATGCTTTTCGAAACATTAAATACAATATTCCCTCCATCCACTTCTATTACTTTCTGATCTCCACTAACAGTTACTTCCTTTAGCTGCCTGGCTTTTGGCTTTAGTTTAAACTTTGCAAATTCCTTTAACTGCAATTCATTCCCGGTAAGAGAAAAATTCAGGTTTAGGCCCTCATAACCAAGAGAAGATATTTTTAATGTATACGCTTTGTTGGCCTTAAGTGTATGCCTAAATTGAAAATTGCCATGCTCACCACCAATAGCACCATTTATCTGCATTGCACCATCAAAGAGCCCTATGGTAACGAATGGAACGGCATGGTCTTCGGAATTAACAATGGTACCGGACAACAAGGTGCTTCGTGTATCTAAATCTTCCTTTTTCAAAAGCATGATGCTTCCAATTACGATCATCCTGTCGGAGAGCAGGCGATAAAAAAGCTGTTTTTTTGAAAGGGTGCTATCCAATACTTTGGAAACCGGCAAACGTGATGCATAAATAGAAACGAGCATTGTATCTGAAACTATCTCGTCGCTAAAAACGATGTTGTACCCGCTCTGCAACTGGATTTCCTTAAAAAGCGTTAAAATAGACTTATCTTTTAAATTAAGGGTTATTTTCCGGTCCTGGGCATAAAGCATACTGTAACTGAACAGCAATAATATTGATGGTATTAATTTTTTCATACTTAACCTTTGATCATACCAATTTATTGTTGATTACAAACATTAGCTTATACGTTAAGGACAGCTTTGAATAGGAAACTACTTACTGCATCATAAAAAAAATATTAATTTCCCAAATTATGATAAAGATTGACGGCAGGTTTGGTTTTGGTAGGTAATTCGAACTATTTTGTGGAAGAGTTTACCAGGAAGGGTTTCCAGATCTTTTGATGACTGGCAAGATTGTGCACGCACTTGTTGGGCCAACCCAAAGAATGCAGTTACTAAAATAGCAATGATCAATGTATATATTCGTTTCATGGGTTGAATTTGATGTTAGATAATTATTCCAACATTTTTTTCAATGCACCAATATCAAAATGCTGTTCCCAATTGTTAAACAACCTTGAAGAGTAGCCATAATCTTTAGTGATTTCATACCGAAACTGTACTTCTATCAACAAAGGTTTTGCAGCCTGCCCGTTATTGGAAACAAAATAGGCTGGGTTTAAAACATACAGGGCACTTTTATACTCTCCTTCTGCATCATAAAACCTACCCAAAGCTTCCAAGATTTTATTTGCATCTTTTAGCAATCTATCCTGATCTACCACTGCCGGTTTTTGTAACCATTCCGGTTTTTGTTTGACAAGCAGATCATTCACTTTTGCTTTTTTTGCTTCATATATCTTGGGGTAAGCAAGTTTATCTGCTTCCAAAGCTGCCATTGTTCTTTTTGCAGATTCAGAAGTATTATTTCCTATATTTTTAATTTTTTCTGCGTTGTCATACTCAAAATTGGCTTTTTCAATTTCAAAATATTCCAGCATATCCTGCAGGTATTGCTTGCGGCTAACGGGGATCAGTAAAGGCACTCCCGGTTTGGTGAGGAAATAACGACGATCTATAAATTGATACGAATTGGGTCCGTGATTATCATACCTGCCGCCCATTTCCCAGTGCTCAACATAGCCATTGCCATTGTTGAGTTTTAAAAAATCGCTATGAAAATCTTTATAGTTATCAGAACGGGCAACCATCAGCGTTGCTTCTGAAATATATTGTGATACGCGGCTGGGATTGTTGCTTTTGTCTTTTTCAAAGTTGGGGCCCACTTTTGCTTGTACAGGAATTTCGTACATCGGATTCCCATTTTTCATATTGAACTCGCCTGTACCTACTGCATGTACGCCCCCCGGCATTATAGAAGGATTGAACTCAACCCTGAAAACCGTTCTGTATTCATCTACTATTTTGCTGGCGTGTTGGTTAACATTGCAGACAAAAGCATATACGCCCATGCTGTACCCATAGCTGGCATAAACATTTTTGCCGTAATTGCTGCTGCCATGCCTGGCAAAACTTACTCTGGCGGCACATCCCGTCAACTTAAAATCCTTACGGCTGGCTTCTTCCAGTTTTTCTGCTGCGATGAGGTTTTTCATCATCGTAGTTTTTTCGGCGGGCGTGCCTTTTAAACTGAAGCCATATATTGTATTGTTGTGGTCGGTATAAATACCGGGCATAGCGTCAACTTCTGCACGTGAACCACAGGGCGTTAATGGATCAGCTATTTTTTTTATTCCTTGCGAAAAACCTGCAATGCTCCCCAATACTATTACTGAAAAGATCAAAAACTGTTTCATGGTTTGTTGTTTATTTATTTAAAGATACCTGTTCCGTTTAGTGAGCCTGCGCCACTATTAAGGCTCATTCTTCCTTCCATACCTGCGCTTGCACCAGCAGGGCCAACTCCTGCCGCAGCTTCTACACCTCCCACTACCACTACATCGGTTACACCTGTTCTGTCAATTTCAATATCTGCACCTACACCAGCGCTTACGCTTGCCTGTAATGGCCCCAATTTGCCGCCGGCACTTACTTTAGGTCCAATGCTAACTGTGCAATTCTTAAAGGAATCGCCAAAACCTGCATGATCTAAATCTTGATTTAAAGTGCCGCTGATTACGCCTGCATTAACGGTGGTGGTTAAGCCACTGCAGGTAAGCGTCATCGTGAAGCCCAGTTTTGAGCTTCCAAATTCACTGTTGATGCTACAGTTTGGGTCTTTGAACTGCGTTAACCGACCACCTTTACCTTCTGCATCATCCACACAATCGTATTTTAAAATGTTGGCAAAGTTGAATCCACCGTTTTGCGTTAAACTAAGGTCTTTTAACCACTGCGCCTGCAAGCCTGCGTTGATGCCGGGTAATAATTTTGGATAGGTGGTATAAAGGGATGAGTAAGCCATTTCATTTAGCAGTTGTTTATCGGCAGCCAGGTAATCATTATACAGCCCTTCCAATTTGGTATTGTATGGTTTTAAAAATGCATCCGATGCTTTTACCGATTCCCTGCAGATCATGTCCAGTGTGGTATTCCCGCCTTCACCCACGTCGGCCATTTTTTTATTAATAACAACCATTGCGTCGTCGTATTTTTTCTTTAAAGCATCGCCTTCGCCATTCATATATTCCTTGATACTTTGAGCGGCGGCCTGTTTTTTTTGTTGCAGGTTTTGTAACACTACGTTTTCTTTTGCATTCATTTTCTTTGCATACATGGGTGCAGCCACAATTTTCAGGGCTTCACTCTGGCTTACAGAACCGGGGTTTGCTAAGGTTTCGTTCATGACATCCATAAATTGCTTTTTTTGTTGCTCTAATTGATCCAGCATTTGCTCTTTTGATGCATCGCTGGTTTTCTGCAATGTTTTTAGTCGTTGGTCAATATCAGCACGAAATTGTTTCCATATCGGGTCCATCGCCTTACATTCTGCTACTGATTTTGGAAAGGCAGGCATGGCAAAACCTCCGAGGTTAAGTAAATCATCATTTTTATTTGCAAGTGGAAAATTGTTGTAATCACCGATGCCGGGGATGTAGCCTAAATTTTTCAACAGATCTGCTCTTATACCACTATACCCTTGTTTGAAAGCAGTTTTCGCTGCCGCAATGGCTGCTGTTTTATTACCATTCCCTTGAGCAATCAAACACATCGTTTGGTTGGCCTGCGAGTGTGATGCGGCAAGTGCAAGTGTGGTATCCAGGTATTTTTTGGCTTTGTCCACATCACCTAAGGCAAACCATGCCTGACCGAGGTTGTTGAGTATTGTACTATTCTTTTTAAATTGTCCATTGAGATTATTGAGAAGAGGGATGGCCATTTCAGGAGCCCCCGTCATCGTTAACATAGCTGCATAGTTATTCAAATTATCGGTGTTATTGGCATCATCTTTACATACCTGTGCCATCAGGCTCAATGCGATTTGTGTACGGCCACCCACCCATAATGCGGCAGCAGCATTGCCCATTTCATCAATGCTTGCTCCTTTTTGTTTCAGGTCTTTATAGATATTGTTGGCTTTATTTTTTGCAACAGGAAGTACAGCCGCAAAAGTTGTATTTCCTGTATTGCCGATAAATGCACCCATGTTTACTTTGGAAGGTGTAGCAGCAATACCAGCAATGGCTTTGGTGTCTTTTGCAGGAATAAGACCGTTGGCAACACCGCCACTTTTTGTTGGCCCACCTTCGTTTACCTGTTTTATGGCATTGTCCATCTTTTGTCCCACACCATATTGATTGAGCAGACTGTCATATCCCTTTTTTACCTTGGGGTCCATTTTAGAAGTCTTTTCATTGAGTTTTTGCATGGCTTCAGTCAATCGCTTCCTATCTGCCTCCATTTGCTCTTTAGATGGCCTTTGTGAAAAAGCAATCGTTGCAATTAACGTGGTAAAGATTAATAGGCCTATTCGTTTCATCGCATGAATTTGGTTTAGGTATAAAATTTAATTAAGCATTAGGTAAACAAAGGATTGTTTTTGCCTTTAAAAATTTGTCCATGCTGTCCCCTGAATGGTATCCCAACCAGATTTGCTAGAAATTTTTATATTGCCTTTGGCATCTGGACTGTAATAGATCCAGCCAATGCGATTGGCTTTTAGCTTTATTTTGCTGGTATTATTTGCCACAATGTCTGTACAGCTCTCCACTTTTACATCTTCCAGAATTATTTGGCGAGCCAGCGTAGGCATATTGTTGCCAACCCTATTGGTTACCGATATATCAATTTTTGATATTGGAAATGTTTGCAGCGACTGAGTAGCTATTTTTCCAGGACTTGACAATAGGGTTGTGTTTAAAGGTTTAACAGCAGTACTAACTGCTGGCTTTGCAGTTACAGTTTGTTGTGGTGTGGCAATGATGAGGTTCCTGAAATCTGCAATGCAAGCACTGGTTGGCACTTCTATTTCTATTGAGGCTGTATGATCAGACCCGCCCGTATAATTTACAACAATGATCTGGTCTTCATACATTTTCATTACAGATGTGCCTTTAATACGGCTGCCATCCCCTTTTGTTACTTTACCGTAAATAGTGACTGTTTGCGCGTACGATGTCGCTGTTGTCATGATAACAGCAAATAATAATAGCGTTTTTTTTAGTGCTTTCATATTTTGTTCTTTTTAAAAAGCCATTTTAAACCCTGGCGGATTATCCTTGTTTTTTAATTTTGTGATATAAAAGTAGGTTGATATAAAAAAATGGTCAATCATTAAAAAAGATGATTTTTTTTGTAACTACAAGCTGGCCAGATCAATGACATCAGTTACAGCCACTTTAAACTTTTAATTGGCCGCCTTGTTTATCGCACAACAATAGCATTGCCTGATGAATTAAGTGTGGTATTTCCCAAATTAACAGCCACTCCATTTTTCCAGTATTTTGCTACATTGTATGCTCCGTTGTTTTCCCATCCCGATACATATACATCAGTGCCAAAAACTGCAATACCTGTAGCACCCGATGATGCTGTTGATAATTTTACCTCCATCCCGTTCTTCCAGTATTTGGCAAAAGTTGGCCCGCCACCATAATAATTCTCCTGTTCATATCCTGCCACATATACTTCGTTTCCCTTTACGAAAACAGCGGTTGCCACGCCTACCGAAGCCGTACCTGCGGTTAATGTTGTAGCAGTTCCGTTTTTCCAGATGGTAGCCATGGCCAAGCCTGTTGTTGCATTGTTTTGGTTGCCTGCCACATACTTATCGCTTCCGCTTGCGAAAACTGCATTGGCAAAGCAATGCTTATCGTTATTGGGAATGGTATTAGCTGGTATTGTCCCGTTTGTAAATTCCCAGGGCGAAAACCTCCCCTGTGAGTTGCGATAACTTCCAACGGCATAAACATTGTTGTTATTTATATAAATTCCTGTACAAGAGCCATTACCGGTAACAATCTGCGATACAATGGGATCATTAACACTTATGGTTGTACCTGTCCCGTTTTTCCAGTACCGGGAAAGGTCAAATCCGTTGATGATTTCCCAGCCACCAACATGCACATCGTTACCGTTTACAGAAATGCTATTGGCAGCAGATTCGTTGATGCCAAGCGTGGTTTTAGTACCGTTTTTCCAATAATTGGCCAATTGTAAATTATTAATCCTTTCCCTTCCAGCTACATATACATCATTACCATTTATAAATATGGAATTCAATCCCGACTGTTCGATACTCAATGTAACAGCACTACCGTTTTTCCAGTAAGTAGCCAAAGGACGGCTGTTATTATTCTGAGCGCCCGCTACAAATACATCAGGTACATAAGTAATATTACCACCGGTTGTAGTTTGGGTACCTGTTTTTATTTTTACTTCACCGCTAACAGCTCCCACAGCAGGAACAATTATCTTCAGCTGTGTAGCCGTGGCCGATTGTACGATGGCTGCCACCTCATTAATAGTAACGGTATTATTAAGGACTACGGTAGAAAAATTGCTGCCAGTAATGCTAAGCGTGTCGCCATAGTGTAAGGTGGTGGCAGATAAAGAAGCTACTTTAAGCGTAGTATCTTTTGGTGTTGGATCAGTAATGGGAGTGCCATTCTCTTTTTTGCAAGAAGACAATGCAAGTAGGAACAGTACAAACGCTATACCCGATGCTACTGCAAATGTGTTATATTTTAATGTTTTCATATAGGTTGAATTTTTTAATTGAAAAAAATAATATGATATAAAAGTAGATTAGCCTAAAGACTGTAGCAATCATTAAAAAAGATGATTTTTATAGATAGTTGTTGTCACCTTTTTTTTGTATGTCGTTTAGTTGAATTACCCAAAAACGAAGTTTCTGTTGCAGTTCATGTTCAACCGTAAAACAACTATATGATGAAACAGCTATTAACCTTCTCACTCGTCGTACTTTTTAGTTGCAGCGCAGCAGCACAAGAAAACAATGTATTGACTCACATTCGGATGGACAGCTTTATCAATGACCATCTACCAACTCATCCATGTATACCATCCCCCTAAATGCTCAGCCAGGGGATAAATGGCTTTATTCAAAGCCGGTCGTTATACAGCAAACATCGGAGTTTACGGCTCACGTTGGGCATTTAGTCATGCTTGGATGATGAATTTAGTTACCATAAAGGTTCAGTGATAGCCAAATTTGAAGCGCTAAAAAAAACTTAAATAAAAAAGCAGCTCTTTTCAGAGCTGCTTTAAAAACTTGGGGTTGTTTATGGTACAAATTTCATCCCGGTTTGTGGCTGATTTGAAGCGGTTGGCAGATTTAAAAAGAAAAATGGATGAAATGGACGAGTTTATTTTTTCAAAAGTTCAAATAGCTCTATATTGATATATATAGTTTCCTTCCAGACTTTTTTAGAATGCAATATTCCGATCTTTTCTAATCCGTTAAGGTATTTGGAAGCTGTTATCCTTGAAACGTTAAGTCGATCAATAACAAATTCTATTTTACAGTATGGTTGCTCAAATAACAACTCTAATAGTTCTTTATTGTAAAGCTTGGGCGCCTTCTCTTTTATTCCATTTTGTAATTTCAAAAAGAGCTGATTGATTGACTTAATTTGATCAGTGGTTTGTTTAGAAGTTTCTTCTACGGCTTTTAAAATAAATAATATCCACTCTTCCCAATTGTCCTTTGTCTTCACTTCTCCAAGTAATCTATAATAATCAGGTTTATGTTTTATGATATAATCACTTAAATAAAGTACGGGACTGTCTAAAAGCCCATGCAGGCACAAATAAAGAACATTAATAATTCTTCCGGTCCTGCCGTTACCATCATAAAATGGGTGTATGCTTTCAAACTGGTAATGTTGAACTGCCAACTTAATCAATGGAGAAAGTACATCGGGTTCATTTATATACTCCTCTAAGTTTTTCATTAACGCAAGGATTGTATCATAATCATCCGGCGGCGTGTAAATGACTTCACCAGTAACAGCATTTTTTAATGAGGTTCCAGGCAATCTTCTAAGTCCTGCTTTATTCTCTTCCAGTATTTCCTGTATAGTCAATACTCCGTTTGTATTCAAAAATCCCTTTTGAACGATCATTTTAAACCCAGCGAGCATAGCTTCCCTATAGCGTAAAACTTCCTTGGTAGCATGATCTATTTGTGAGCCACTTGCAGACAATGCTTGATAGAGCCTATCATGAGTTGTAATTACATTCTCAATTTCAGAACTCATGCGAGCTTCTTTGAGTATTACAGCATTCAGAAGTATAGAAGGATTAGGGAGTGTATAGGCTAGTCCTTTTAATTCGGAAAGGGCTATTGAAGATTGGACGACTTGCCTTAAAACAGGAATTGTCTCCACTTTAATTTGATCAGGGGGCAGCGGAGGCAATTCATTAAAAGGTACATCACTTCTCAATTTGGCCAATTTCTTCATACAAAGTTTTTATATATGAGACTCTTATCATGTAAAGATAATTTAATTTTTTATACATGACAACTTAATCATGCAAAGATTATATACATGATGTTTTGATGATTATAAAAGATACCGATCCAACCCATAGATAGTGTGCGGAAGAAGGGACTCGAACCCTTAAACAAAAAAAGCAGTCTTTTCAGACTGCTTTCAAAACTTGGGGTGGAAAGACCTACTGTTGTCTACGGATTTTATGTATGATTTGACGCGCCTAGCAAATATGAGAGGGAAAATGATGGAGATTGATCCACAACTTCCAGCAACAAGTTTGGCTTCTTAGCGTGTTTTTTTCGCATGCATTAATTTCAATTAATTTTATCTCTAGTGGTGAACATTAAAAGTTCTCCACTAGAGATTTTTTAATAAAATGTTCTCTAGTAATGATATAGATAATAAAAAGCAATTACGCAATAGCAGGTTATCTTTTATCTTGCTAATATCGCTATTCTGAACCTTTTACCTGTTCTGCCAGTATAGCGATCAGTTCCTTTTCCAAGTCATTTCGGTTAGCCAGGCTGTTGGTCAGGATCACCAAACCGGAGTTCAACTGCGGGAAACAATCCAATGAACTACGGGAACCACCCGTACCGCCGCTGTGTTCCAATATACGATATCCCTTAGGACTGCTGTGGATAAACCAATTCAGGGCCATACCCTCCTGGTCAGTACCGAAGGTTCGTTGATGGGAAAACTTAATGGCAGGATCCGTCTCGGCATTGTTAGCATTGATATAATTGACCAGGTCAGCAGAGGTGGATCTTAAAACCCCCATTGCCGGTACTTCTCCCAGATCCCATAGCGACACCGGTTGTCTTTGCGCATTATGCGGCCACGCGATCCGGCTTGGCGAAACTGATGCGATGTTGATCCGGGTTTCCCTCATCTGGTATGGATTTAGAATATTTTTTGATACCAGTGAAAAGTAATCCTGCCCGTAAGCGTCTTCCAGTATGGTACCCAGTAAAGCAACCGCCATATTTGAGTAGGAGTAAATTTTGCCGGGAAGGGTATCCATCTTCATTTGGTGCAGACCTTCGTACAAAAGCGCGCAGGTGTAATCATGTAGAGGATTAAGCGAATCGTAGGTCGGCCTTTCCCACATATTCGGAAATATCCGTGTAATTCTTGAGGTGTGATTAGCCAGATCCTTAATACGGATGGGTGTACCTTTATAACTTAAGTTAGGAAAAGTTCCCTTCAGATATTTCCGGATATCATCTTCCAGGTTGATCTTCTTATCCAATACAGCCCGGGCCAGAATGATCCCGGTAAAGGATTTGGTCATCGACCCAATTTCATAAATGGTCCTGTTATTTGGACGCTGCCCGTTGCCGGTCCTCGTTTCTCCATAATTGTAAAAATACGGTTTGCCGTTCTGCACTAGGGCGATGGAAAGCCCGACCGCTCTTTTATCCTGAAAATACCGCTGAACACTTTTATCGACCAGCGAATCCAGCCGGGAACTCAGTGGGTTGTCTGATGCTACTGACCGGCTCTGTCCGGCACAGGCCAGGCTATTCAGACAAAAGGCCAGGATTAGCAAAATCAAACTAAAATGTTGGCTCATAAACGTTTTTTTTTAACGGAGAGCGATGGACCGGGTTGTTCATAAATTGTTGACGATTAAAAGATAGTATTTTTTTAAGGCGTTCAAATAGCATGACACCGTTTGGTTGGGGGCAATTGTGCGAGTTTTTTCTAATCCGTGTTGACTTTTTTTACGAAAGAAAACCGGTAACCATTTTGCTTAAGGTTTCGCTTGCCAGGCCTTTGACCGCCATATCAAGAGCATCAGGATCGCGGTAACGCCGATGTAGGGCAGCAGCACATGTAAGGGATGATAGTCCCGGGCATCCTGCACAAGGGTAAAAAGCATGGTTTTGCCTTCTGCTGGCGAACGTGGAATAAGCGCCTGAGCCAGGTTCCAGCCAAAATGCAAACCAATGGACAAAATCAATTTGCCGGTCTTGAGATAGCAAAGCCCGTAAAGTAAAGAGCCCAGGCCGGTAGTGAGCCAGGTCATCAGGAACTGTTGCCAGCTTATGCCGGTATTCAGCGTCAGGTGCATGACCGCGAAGGGCAGGGTGACCGCCAGCTGAGCGATCCAGGGCCCATATGATCGCAACAGTCGTTGAAAGGGATAACCCCGGTAGGTAAATTCCTGCGCAAAAGACGACCAGAGATGGATGAGAACGAGTATCAGTAAAAATACAGGATCGGCATGCCCGGTAAATACCAGCCGGCTGCCGTTCAGCCAGATCGTAAGGCCGGCGCTTGTCAATAATGCGATTATGCCCCAGACCAAGCCGCGAAATAAGTTTTTCCAATCGGTAGCTCCAGCAGGTACAAAACCCAGGCTGGTTAACGGTTTACCTTCTGCTTTGAGGAACACAAAGCTCAAAAGCAAAGCGATCCCAAAATAAAAAAAGATACTGTCAAGCGCGGGGACAACGCCGGCGATATAAGCGGCCACGACAATAACTATAAAATAAACGCTTACCCTTAGCCAGACGGGCAGCTGGCCGATCAATTTGTTCCTTTCCATTTTTTTCGGTTTGCTCGCAAAAAGACCTTATTCCGGCGAGGCCGGAAAATAAAATCGACGAACCCATCGGAATTGGCAACCAAACGGCCCGGACTGCCGATACGTTGCTGCCGGGCGATCCTGATCGCCATAAGCCCGCCGCCCGTTGGAAATATAAGCAGCTTCGTCGAATAAAATTGAACAGGTGCCAGATTGTTCTTCCATTTGTACTATGATCGTTATCAAAGATTTGACTTATGGCTATCATTCCCGGAACACCCTGTTCCAGGAATTGAACCTGACGCTGCTGCCGGGGAAGGTTTATGGTTTACTGGGTAAGAACGGCGCCGGTAAATCCAGCCTGATCAAAAACATGGCCGGGCTGATCTTCCCGCAAAAGGGAAGCTGCACGATCAATGGCCTGGAGGCACGGCATCGCCGGCCGGAGTTTTTAGCGCAACTGTTTTTTATTCCCGAAGAGTGTGAGCTTCCGCCGGTCACGATCGCTATTTTCCTGCGGATCTACAGTGTATTTTACCGGTCCTTTGATGAGGCTTGCTTTTATGAATACCTGAGAATTTTCAATGTGCCGGAAAAAGGCCAGCTGCATAAACTCTCCTTTGGTCAAAAGAAAAAGATCCATATCGCTTTCGCTTTGGCGGCCAATACTGATGTCCTGATCATGGACGAGCCGACCAACGGGCTGGATATCCCCTCCAAGATCGAATTCAGGGAAATTATCGCCCGGACAAGACGGGATGATAAGATCACGATCATGTCTACCCACCAGGTCAAAGACCTGGATGGCCTGATCGACAGCGTGATCATCATTGACAAAGGGCAGGTAATACTTTCCGCCGATAAAGAAGAGATCGGGCAAAAGCTTTGTTTCGGGGCGAAGCGGGCCGGCGAGGATACCATCTATGGCATTGATACGCCGGGGGGCCATATCTCAGTCAGCAGGAACAACGGGGCTGAGGAATCCCCACTCGATCTGGAGCTGCTTTTTAACGCAGCCATTTATAACCCGGCGGGCATCCGGGATGTTTTTCAAACCCAATAAAATTGACATGAACTATATCGCAAAAACGATCGCCCTGAACCGGCGCCAGTACCTGGAGCACCGGCAGGTTTATGGCTTATTGGCAACGGCTATCGCCTGCTTATTATTTCTGCTCTTTTTTATTACCTGGCATTGGCGCGAAAGCTTTTCCGGCGGTGTGGGTAACGGTATCTTCCTGATCGGACTCTTCGGCGGAGGCGCGGCATTTTCCGCGTTCTTATACCAGGAACTCCGCCATCCGGCGAAAACGATCTGGCTGCTGGGCATTATTGCATCAGCAGGCCAAAAGATCGTGCTGTGGATACTGTACGCGGTCTTTCTGTACGGCGCGGCTTACACCGTGATCTTTTACCTGGTCGAAACATTATTTTTCAGCATTGCAACCGGCCCTCAGTCCACCATGATGAAAGCAAATGTGTTCCGCAATGGCTTTTATAGCTTTTACCTGGTCTTTGTCAATTTCCAGTTATGGCTACTGGTCGGCAGCCTGGCTTTCCGGAAAGGCGCGCTGATCAAAACGCTTTTATTAATGGTGCTGTATTTTATCATCGCTGCAACGGGTAATGTCGTACTCATGAAAGTGATGACCGGTGAGAACAGCATTACCAGCAGTTTGCCGTTTAATTATTTCCAGTTCATTCATGACGGCGAAAATATTTATGTCTATCTGCCGGCAAGCATCCAGGCACTGATCAATGTCAGCTATAATTTTCTGCTGCCGCTGTTCTTAAGCTACATCGCCTACCTCAAGTTTACCGAAAAAGAAATCTAACCTTATGATGATCAAAAAAAGCAACCTGATATTAGCGGCTTTCGCTGTTTTCTTCGTGGCAGCCCTTTTTGCTGCCGATCGCGAACTGGCCCTGCAATACCGCCGGATCGACCTGAAAGACCCTTTTAAAAATTTCGGAATGGTACCGGTCCGGCCTTACCAGGTTTTACATATCAGCGGGGGTAATTCTTATGCGGTCAGGATCGTGCGGGGAACTGATTATACAATCCGGCTGATGAATTCCAGGAAACAATTTTTCCGGATGGAACAGCACCTGGATACTTTGGCGATCAATTTTACGGTTTCCAACCAGCAGTACCAGTTACCGGACCAATGCAGCACCGGACTGATCCTGACCGTTCCCGCGCTGACGACGATCAATACCTCCGGCATTAATTGTGAACTGAGCGGATTGGAACAGGGTTCACTGTTGATCACGCAGGAGCATAATTCTATCCTGAGAATGAAAGACCTCCGGCTCTGCAACCTGGTCATCAACGGCAGACATTCATCGACCGCAACTTTAAGGGAAAGTAACCGAACGGACACTTTGCGCCTTACGTTGGACGAGGGCAGTTCCGTAGATCTGGGACCGCTTAAAGCCGGAAAAATCTTCACCAAACTGAATGGAAATGCCCGGCTGGTCATCACTGCTGCCAATTTAGACAACTTTGTTAAGTGACACGACGGGCTCTTCAGAGCTGCAACCTTTGAAACAGTTCTTCCCGGTTGCTTGCCCCGATGGGTACCTCGGCATTTTCGAGTTCGATCATATTGCCCTTGATCGCGCGGATTGCTTTAAGGTTAACGATATAGGACCTGTGCACCCGGAGAAACTGCCTGGGCGGCAGCAAATCTTCGAATAACTTTAAGTGCATGCCTGCGAGCAACCTTGTTTCCTTCAAATAAACCGAACTGAAATCTCTTTCCGCCTGTATATACAGAATTTGGTCATGCTCCACACGCACCAGCCTGTTATCCTGGCGGATGAACAGGTAGTCCGGCTGATGCGCTGCCTCTGGCAACGGGATCTGTTTGATCGCCATTCTTTCGCTTACTTTCTGCACGGCCTGGTAAAACCGTTCAAATGTGATCGGCTTTAAAAGGTAATCAACGGAATTGAGCTCAAATCCTTCAACCGCATAGTTGGAATAAGCTGTGGTAAAAACCACCAATGGTGGCTTGCGCAGCGAGCGCATGAATTCTGTACCGGTAATGACCGGCATCTGGATGTCCAGGAAAATAAGGTCGATCTGCTGCCCGTAAAGCCCTTCATAGGCTTCAGTGGCGTTGCGGCAGCTTTTAACGAGTTCCAGTTCGGGAACGCGCTGGAAATACGTTTGCAGGATATCCCGCGCGATTGGCTCATCATCAACGATCATGCAATTGATCTTTTTCATAGGCTCAGGCATAAATTCACTACATAATTATTTCCATTGTTGCTGACCTCGTAACGATAGCGGCCAGGATAATATAACTCGAGCCGCTTCCGCAGATTACCCAGGCCGATACCGCCGGACGGACCATTCGCCCTGACGGGGTCAACGCTATTCTCTATCTTAAAATTAATCGAATCAGGCGTTACAGTTAATACAATATCGATAAAAGCACCGGGTTCGTCCGGGGTGAATTTAAACGCGTTTTCGATCAGCGGAATCAGCAGTAATGGGGCGATTCCGATGTCGGCCAAAATGGTTGGCGGATTAAACGTCACCCTGGTAAAATTCAACCTTACTTTTTCCAGTTCAATATAATCGGCCATCAGCTTTACCTCTTTGCTAAGTGGCATCTTTTCCGCTTCGGATTCATAAAGCATATAGCGCAACAATTCAGACAGGCGGGATACCAGAGCCGCAGACCGTTCCTTATCGCCGCCGATGATCAGTCCATAAATATTATTCATGGAATTAAACAAAAAATGAGGGTTGAGCTGCGCTCTGAGAAAATTAAGTTCCAGTTCGAGTTTTTCTTTCGCCAGGGTTACGCTTCTCATATTGCTGCGATAGGCATTAAGGGCAGTTTTAATACTGATTGGAATGGTCAAAGTGAGTAGCAGGAAAACTGGCGTACCAAAAGTAGCCAGGCGAACGAGAACGATATTGCTCAAATCGGATTTCATAAGTTGGAAGTAGCCCTGTTCCGTCTTAGCTAACCTTGCCATACAAGGTGCGCAACTGCTAATCAGAAATTTCTCGGCAATAGCATCAGAGATCGTATAAACCACTAAAAGGAATAAGATCAGCAATATACCTTTAATGTATTGATGGCTGATGAAATACTTTGGCCAGAGGTAGTAAACCAGGGTATAATAAAATAAGACTATAACGCCGGTGCTGCAGGTGTTTAGTAACAGCATGCTGCTTACAGGAAAACCGCCGTAGACGTTAAAGGAGATATTTGTGAGATAAAAGCGTAATCCGAGCAGCAACAGCCAGAACGAAACATGCTGCAACCAGCGCTGGAGCTTGCCCGGATAAAGGAAAAATTGGGATCGGAACATTGACATACCTAAAGTTGCCCTTTTTAAGCCGTCTTATCAATATAAAACGACCAACGCAAAAAAAAAACTGACCAACAGGGAATTAAGGGCAATATATATTTTAGACACTTAATGCAAAATTTGGTTTTATAGATCTGAACTTATCAAAAATCTGCTTTTCAATTTCATCGATACACTGACAACTTTGTCATACAAGATATAACAGCGCAATCCGGCTAATCGCACCCAAAAAGGCTGTACGTCATTAGACCTTAAAAATACCCTTACGGCAATTGAATATTTAGTATTTTTAGGCGTCCTATTCAACTCAGTAGAGAAGATGAATTAATTCTACTAGGGATTTTCATTTACTTTTATGACTACTAGATAAGTTAAAATGTTGGAACCAGACAGAGCCGTACTAAAGATGATCGATACTATCGAAAACGGCAAAACACCCTATAAATTAATCACCACTGAAAAGGGGTTGGCATTAGATTCAAAGTTTCAAATCGAGGATAGTAATAATTTCAAACTCAATTTCACCCTGCAACCTGATGAACAAAAGAAAGGTATTGATTTAAATTATTTTTTTCAAAGACCATTTGCTTTGGTTACAGACGGGATGGTTATACATATAAAAAACGTCGACGTACTAAAAGGGTCAAGAGGTCTTCAAGAAGACACTCCATGTAATTTTGATATTGAAATTAAGTCATTTAGAGGTGACGTAGATGACAGTATCTGGAAGCAATCAAGACAAAAAGCTTATATAAAGTATAGTAAAGCTAAATTCAATCCTTACTCGTCAGGGTTAATTTTTGATTTGAAAACACATAAAGAAGACAATGGCTTTTTTAATGCTGTAGCGCTTAAAGTTGGGAAAGTTGATTTTTTATTTTATCATGAGGCTATTGATGCGGATAATGGTTATTTCATTATTAATCCTAATGGTCAAATCGATTTCGATCAATTTGAAACCATTGTAGATGCAGTGATAACCGCCTATGGCTTTCTCAATGGTTTTTACATGCGTAGCACGATTTACTATTTTACCGTGAAAAAGGTGGAAAATAAAGATAGGATTTCCTTTTATTATGAGAATTTTGATTCCGCCATGCTTTCCGACAAACCTATAATGGACTCTGGCAATTATGCAGATGTCTCTAGAGAACAAAGGCAATTGACCAGTATACAATTTAATAAATTGGTAAACCTATTGTATCATGATAAAGAATACTTGTTCGGCCTATCTACTGATTGAAGCCAGTACCTTAAAAGGTTGTTCTCAAGCATCATTGGGTGCGGTAGCTCTTGAGACAATCACTAGAAAGATTCAGGAAAAAAACGCA
This sequence comes from Pedobacter sp. AK017, assembly GCF_014200825.1. Classification (NCBI taxonomy): domain Bacteria; kingdom Pseudomonadati; phylum Bacteroidota; class Sphingobacteriia; order Sphingobacteriales; family Sphingobacteriaceae; genus Pedobacter; species Pedobacter sp. AK017. Next base: position 179,698 of record NZ_JACHCW010000009.1, on the reverse strand, counting down.
GCAGAAAAAATTATTGATGATAAAACGGTTTCAAGGGGGCTGCTTTACGATTTGAACAAAGTGATCAAGAAATACGCAGATCGCCTGAAAAAAGATCAGCTGACCATGTTGACCAATAAAATTAACATGATTAATAATAAGCCAAATTCCAGTAAACTAACTTCGGCATTTGATCAAATGGGCATCATACTGGATGGAAGAAAAGGAATGCATCAACAGCCGCAACCTTTTTCTCCATGGCAACCTACCCCGTAATAAAAATACAATTTTAAATGACCAGGAATTACTTAGTATACTGGCAAACCGCCTGGTCATGCTGAGCTCCATGCTAATACTGAAATTAGTAGGATATGATGGCAACGTAATAGACCGAGGAATGACCGAAGTAATTAAATGGCGGATGATCCACGCTGGACAAAGAGTTGGAGGTGGTAGTTGCCTGCGAAATATTGCCAGTCCTGATAAATCGTAAGCTGAGATCAGGATTAACTGTATATGGATTTAAAAATGGTTAACTTTCCCTATGAATAAAAAGAGAAATGTTATCCTATTTGGTGCCGGGGCAGTGATTGATTGGGGCGGTCCGAAAACACCAGACCTGACTAAACTTATCAGGGAACGGGGATTTTATACCAAGGATGGCAAAACCCGTATTACAGATTTTATTTATAACAAGCTTCTAGAAGTCCCTGGCTATGATGAGACAGATATAAATTTCGAAACTATTATAAATGTTATTGAAGAATTGATTGTCTACTATGCCAATCACGGTCTGCGTAAGAAAGTTCCGGCATTGATGAAACCATTTTTCAATATCAACTTCGAGGATGAGATCTTAAATTTCTCCATTATTGGTGGTGAGGTCAAACAACTTTACAAATTGCATATACCTGGAAAAGACGATGAATGGTCAATCATGAACCACGGAGAAGAAACACCCGAACAATTCTTTCTGCAACAACTACTTGCCCATCTTTTAACAGATATCACCATAGAAATAGAACAGTATGCCTATCATACGGCAAGCAAAACCAATGTGCTTACCGAACAAAATGCTGAGATGAACAAGCTTTTTCAGGATTGGGTGAATCTTATCAATGGTAACGATGTATTGCGGATGTACACGCTTAACTATGATAGAAATTTTAAAATATTGCTGACACAATCGACCTACAAGTATGAAATTTTTGAAGGATTTGATTGTGGTGATGTTATTGGCTATACCGATCAGTTAAAACCGCAGGCTAGGCGGATACTTGAAGATCAGGATTCTCATATACATTATAACCTTCATGGCAGCGTGTTTTGGCGTGTCAGGGCATTAAACCAATATCAACTGGAATTGCCAGAGTTTTATTTAGCCTGTGGGGCCTATATAGAACAGAACACCGACGAATTTCCAACTTTTCAAAGCGAAAAAGGCAAGACGGTCTTCTTGACGAATTTTATTACCGGCTACCAAAAAACTCAAAGAGCTATATTCTCTCCTTTTAAACAAATGCAAGCTGCATTTGACAGGGATTGTATATTCTGTGATAAACTGATTATCGTTGGCTAAACGCATGTCAACATTAAAAAGCTGGCCCAAATGGCTGTAAACGCACTTTGTGAAGTTGAAAAACTGTATGATATCGCCAGTATAGAGGCGAAGAGATACTTAGTAGGCATTTTGTTCCCTGAAAAAATGATCTATGCAGAGGGGGCGTGTCGAACCGGAAAACTCAACCGGGCGGCCGAGTTAATATACCTGGAAAACAAAGAGTTACGGGCAAAAAAAATGGGGCAAAAGTCTCGTTTAAAGACCTTGCCCCATACAGGGTGGAATATGGGGCTCGAACCCACGACCCTCGGTACCACAAACCGATGCTCTAACCAACTGAGCTAAAACCACCATGTGTTTTTCAACGCTACAAAAGTACGATTAAAAACATTTTATTCAAATATTTTTAATCATTGCCCCATACATTTTTTTTAATCCTTTAAATCTCAACCAATTGAATTTCTACAATAGGATAAATTATTGCTCAAAAATTGCTTTTATGGGTTAAAAAGCTAGATTTGCTCAAGTTATGATAGAAATTTATACAGACGGAGCGGCCAGCGGAAATCCCGGACCAGGTGGGTACGGTGTGATTTTACGCTCAGGTAACCACTATAAGGAACTGAGTGCAGGCTTCCGTTTAACCACCAATAACAGAATGGAACTGATGGCTGTTATTGTAGGTTTAAATGCATTAAAAACACCCGGACAAGAAGTAACTGTATTTTCTGATTCTAAATATGTAATCGATTCTGTAGAAAAAAAATGGGTATTTGGCTGGGTAAAAACAGGCTTTAAAGGGAAAAAGAACAAAGACCTCTGGATGCAGTTCTTAAACTGCTATAAACTGCACCACGTTAAATTTGTATGGATAAAAGGGCATAACAACCATCCTGAAAATGAAAGATGTGACCAACTGGCCGTTGCAGCCTCAAAAAACAGGGCAGCATTGGCTATCGACGGCCCATTTGAAGCAGAAAAAAACAGTGCATCATTGCTTTAAATCAGGCCAGCATAACCTTATTTAATCAATACCCCCCACAACCCCCAGTTCCTGCAGTTTTCCATTAACAGCACTGCCATTAACCATAGCATTGTTTTTTTCAGATGAAAATTCAACCATCAGGTCCTCTGCAACTTTAACCATTGCAGGAGAACCAATAAAGATAGAAGTACGCTGGTGCAGTTCAGTAGGTTCAATATCCAGTATCCTGTTAAAGCCATCAGAGGCTACCCCCCCGGCCTGTTCTACAATAAAAGCCATTGGATTGCACTCATACAATAACCTCAGTTTCCCGTTCGGAGAGCTGGAAGTAGTAGGATAAATGTAAATCCCTCCCTTGATCAGGTTCCGGTGGATGTCGCCCACCATAGAACCAATATACCTGGAAGTGTATGGTCTGCTGGTCAATTTATCTTCAACCTGTGCATATTTAATGTATTTTTTTACCCCTTCCGGAAAGTGGACATAATTACCCTCATTAATGGAATAGATGGTCCCGTTTTCCGGTATTTTCATATTGGGATGAGACAAGCAAAACTCGCCAATGGACGGATCCAAAGTAAAACCGTTCACTCCTTTTCCTGTAGTATAAACCATCATGGTAGAGGAACCGTAAATTACATAGCCCGCAGCAACCTGCTGCGTACCTTTCTGCAATACATCCTGAAGCGTAGCTACCCCATCTACAGATTTACGCCTATAGATTGAAAAAATGGTTCCAACAGCCACATTCACATCTATATTTGATGAGCCATCCAGTGGATCGATACATACGATATATTTGGCATTTTTAGACACCGGAGAATCAATAGGTACAAATTCATCTTCCTCTTCAGTAGCCACAATGCAACATTCACCCCCACTTGTCAATGCACTTATAAATTGCGTATTGGCAAATACATCCAGCTTTTGCTGCCCCTCCCCCTGTATGTTTACTGTGCCCGCAGCACCAAGAATGTCGACCAAACCGGCTTTGTTCACCTCTCTGTTTACAATTTTAGCAGCTATACCGATATCTCTGAGCAACCTGGAGAGTTCTCCTTTTGCATAAGGAAAATCAGACTGTTTTTCAATAATAAATTGTCCTAGTGTTTTTATGCCCGACATATACTTAGTGTATTTTATACGTTATCTATTACCTATTTCTATGGCGACTAAGGTATGTATTTTTTCTTCTGAAATACAAAATCTAATTAAAGTTTTTATTCGGTGCCAGCCAGAATTTCCGGCTGCACCGGGATTTATATGCAAACAGTTTATCTTTTTGTCGTACATCACTTTTAAAATATGCGAATGACCGGAAATAAAAAGCATTGGAGGCTTAGTGTAAATTTCAGGTTTTACCAGCGGCGAGTACCTACCCGGATATCCACCAATATGGGTCATCCATACATCCACCTTTTCACAGTTAAAACGGAGGTGCTCGGGGTAGACAGCGCGAATCTCTTTGTCGTCAATATTGCCATAAACACCTTTCAAAGGCTTAAAGGCTGCAAGTCGCTCCGCCACACCCGGTCCAAAATCCCCGGCATGCCAAATCTCGTCACATTCGTCAAAGTGTTTAAAAACCGCATCGTCCAAAAAGCCATGCGTATCAGAAATCAGTCCTATTTTCTTCATTTGTCTGTTTTAAAATGCCAGAAAAAAATCTTTTAACAATACTTTATATGCGTCGGTATAAAGCCCCTTCCCGGCATAAATGTATAAATTATGATGATGTGCAGGCTGTCCGGAATAATCCAGACAGACAATCTGTCTGATCTCAGGTTTATTTTCATCAGAATGTATGTGCAGCACAACGGCCATACCCAACCCGTAAAGCTTGGCCATGTCTACGATATTTTGAGCCTGTTTTAGTGGCAATATAAACCAAAACCTGCCGTTCCTGCTCAGCATAGCAGCCACACGCTCCAGCAACTGCTCAAAAAAATGGGCATCGGTATGTCTGGCTACCCCTTTTCTGTGTTCCGGATTTTTAAGATCGTTCACAAAATATGGTGGATTAGAAACAATTAAATCGTAATATTTTTCTGGCAAATAATCTTCAATAGCCGAATGCAATACCTTTAGCCTCCCGGAAAAGGGAGCATTTAAAGCATTTTTTGTAGCAGTAAGCGCAGCCTGCTCATCAATTTCCACCGCATCTACCAAAGCGTTTGGAAAGCGTTGGGCCAGCATCAGGGCGATAACCCCTGTACCTGTTCCTATATCCAATATATTTGCCGCTTCATTTTTTCCGGCAACCGCCCCAAGTAAAACCCCATCAGTATTGATCCGCATGGCACAACCCGTCTGGTCAATTTCAAATTGTTTAAATCTAAAAGCATTCTTCATTTACAGCTGGGCGGTTTTAAAAGATGTATTTTTTGTACAGATAACAAAGATAACAGAAATCCCAGATTAGTATATTGGTACCGTTTTTGAGCTTATTGTGTTTACAAAACCACACTTAATTAAAAATTAAATAATTAAAGTCTTACAGTATTCAAATTGGGAACTCCTTTATAATTTGTTTATAATTTACAGGGAACCAACAGGGAAAAAACAGGGGGATAACAGGGACTTAACAGGGACAAATTCCTGTATACTCCTTATTAAATTCTAATGATATATTATTAATTTATTATTAACTACAAAACCTGTTATCAACCATACCAGCGGAGGTACCTGACAACAACCTGTTCCGGCTTTGATTTTATTGCATTTTGTACATGAATTTATTGTACACTATAATAGCGCTTTTAAAATTTTAACGCTAAATTTGCATCTTCAAAAAAAAAAGCATGATCTATTTCTTCTCAAGCCAATCCAAAACGGTTTTCGCCTTACAAATAGAACGAAACCTGAGCACTACAGATATTACAAAACTAGAATGGCTGTTTGGCGGCGCAAAACTACAACAGGAAACTACATTAAATGACTTTTTTGTTGGGCCTCGCGCAGCAATGGTTACCCCCTGGAGTACCAATGCAGTAGAAATTACCCAGAATATGGACATCCATGGAATTATCCGTATCGAGGAATTTCAGCAGGTAGAAGAGAATTTTTCTGATTATGACCCCATGCTGTCCCAGAAATACAGCAAACTGGACCAGGACATTTATACCATTCACATTAAACCCGAGCCTATCCTGCAAATCAGCGATATTGCTGCTTACAACAAGCAGGAAGGACTTTCCTTAAGTGATGAAGAGGTAGCTTATTTAAACGAACTCTCGGGCCGACTGGGCAGGGAACTTACCGATTCAGAAGTATTTGGCTTCTCGCAGGTCAACTCAGAACATTGCCGCCATAAAATTTTTAACGGCAAATTTGTAATTGATGGGATTGAACAGCCCATTTCACTTTTTAAACTGATCCGCAAAACTTCAGAAGAAAACCCCAATGATATTGTATCGGCCTATAAAGACAATGTAGCCTTTATTAAAGGCCCTAAGGTGCAGCAGTTTGCACCTAAACGCGCCGATGAACCAGATTATTATACACTGAGCGATTTTGAATCGGTAATTTCCGTAAAAGCTGAGACCCATAACTTCCCCACTACTGTTGAACCTTTTAATGGTGCCGCTACCGGATCGGGTGGCGAGATCAGGGACAGGCTGGCAGGTGGACAGGGCTCTTTGCCCCTTGCCGGTACCGCAGTTTACATGACGGCCTTATCCAGACTGGAAGAAAACCGCCCCTGGGAAAAGGGCGTGGAAGAAAGGCAATGGCTGTACCAGACACCAATGGATATCCTGATCAAGGCTTCTAACGGGGCTACCGATTTTGGGAATAAGTTTGGCCAGCCGCTCATCACCGGCTCGGTACTTACTTTTGAACATGAAGAAAATAACCGCAAGCTTGGTTTCGACAAAGTGATTATGCTTGCCGGTGGCGTAGGCTATGGCAAGGCCAGTCAGGCACAGAAACACAAGCCCGCTGAAGGTGATAAAATTGTGATCCTTGGCGGAGAAAACTACAGGATCGGGATGGGCGGTGCGGCTGTATCCTCGGCTGATACCGGCGCATTGGGTACAGGAATTGAATTAAATGCCGTTCAGCGTTCAAACCCTGAAATGCAGAAAAGAGCTGCCAATGCCGTACGCGGTATGGTAGAAAGCGATCAGAACAACATTATATCTATACATGACCATGGTGCGGGTGGCCACTTAAACTGCTTATCTGAACTGGTTGAAGAAACAGGCGGAAAGATAGACCTGGATAAACTGCCTGTGGGCGACCCTACCCTTTCAGCCAAAGAGATCATCGGCAACGAATCTCAGGAACGTATGGGCCTGGTCATCGGACAGGAGCACATCAATACTTTGCAAAAAATTGCCGACCGTGAGCGTTCGCCGATGTATACCGTAGGTACGGTTACCGGCGATCATCGTTTTACTTTTGAATCGGCCTCTACCGGTGTAAAACCGATGGACCTGGAGCTGAAGGATATGTTTGGCAGCTCGCCAAAGGTGGTGATGGAAGATAAAACGATAGACAGGAAATACCTGCCTGTTACTTATGACGCTGCACAGCTAAATACTTATTTGGAACAGGTATTGCAACTGGAAGCAGTGGCCTGCAAAGACTGGCTGACCAATAAGGTAGACCGTTGTGTGGGTGGCCGTGTAGCCAAACAGCAATGTGCCGGCCCACTGCAATTGCCGCTAAACAACTGCGGGGTAATGGCTTTGGATTTTCAGGGAAAAGAAGGTATTGCAACATCTGTAGGACATGCCCCTTTGTCTGCGTTGATCGATGCAGGTGCAGGAAGCCGTATCGCCATTGCAGAATCTCTTTCAAATATTGTATGGGCACCTTTAAAGGACGGGTTGAAAAGTGTTTCGCTTTCGGCCAACTGGATGTGGGCCTGTAAAAATGAAGGTGAAGACGCCAGGTTATACGAAGCGGTAAAAGCCTGCTCTGATTTTGCCATCAGCCTGGGTATCAATATCCCTACGGGTAAAGATTCCCTGTCTATGAAGCAAAAGTATAAAGACGGTGACGTTATTGCCCCAGGAACGGTGATCATTTCGGCAGCTGGTAACTGTAACGACATTACCCGGGTGGTAGAACCTGTACTGCAAAAAAATGGCGGTGCCATTTATTACATCAACCTTTCCAATGATACCTATAAACTGGGCGGATCGTCATTTGCGCAGATCCTGAACAGGATTGGCAATGAAACACCTGATGTGAAAGACGCAGCAACCTTTAAAAAGACATTTGATATCCTTCAGCAACTGATAAAGGAAGGTAAAATACAGGCCGGCCACGATATAGGCAGTGGTGGTTTGATCACTACTTTACTGGAAATGTGCTTTGCCGATCGCGACCTGGGGGCCAGCCTCGATCTTTCGGCCCTGGGTGAGCAGGACATCATAAAACTGCTTTTTGCAGAAAATATTGGTATAGTGTTCCAGGCTGATGCCACTGTTGAAGCCAGCTTTGCCGCAAATGGCATTGCCTTGCATAAAATTGGCGAGCTGAGCACTACTGCAACGCTGACCATTAAAAATGGTTCGGCTGAAAGCTTAAACTTTGATGTTGACCAGCTGCGTGACGTATGGTTCAAAACCTCTTACCTGCTGGATAAAAAACAAAGCGGGCCGGTTAAAGCCAAAGAGCGTTTTGACAATTACAAACACCAGGTATTGAAATATAATTTCCCTGCGCATTTTGACGGCAAAAAACCGGTTATTGATGCTTCAAAACCAAGGCCAAAAGCAGCCATTATCCGCGAAAAGGGAAGTAACTCTGAGCGTGAACTGGCGAATGCCATGTACCTTGCCGGTTTTGATGTAAAGGATGTGCACATGACCGACCTGATTACAGGCCGCGAAACACTGGAAGACATTCAGTTTATTGGTGCCGTTGGTGGTTTCTCTAATTCTGACGTTTTAGGATCAGCCAAAGGCTGGGCTGGTGCTTTTATGTATAATGAAAAGGCCAGGGTGGCGCTCGAAAATTTCTTTAACCGTCCGGATACCCTATCTGTAGGTGTTTGTAACGGTTGTCAGCTCTTTGTAGAACTGGGCCTGATCAATAAAGACCATGCTGAAAAGCCAAAAATGCTACACAATGAAAGCCATAAACACGAAAGTATATTTACATCGCTAACAGTGGCCGAGAACAATTCGGTTATGCTGTCTACCCTTGCGGGAAGCACGCTGGGGGTTTGGGTTTCACATGGTGAAGGACGTTTCCAGTTGCCTTATGCAGAAGATAAATACCGCATTGTAGCTAAATATGCTTATGAAAGCTACCCCGCCAGCCCGAATGGTTCAGATTACAACACCGCTATGCTGTGTGATGAGACGGGCCGACACCTGGTAATGATGCCACATATTGAGCGTTCCTTATTCCAGTGGCACTGGGCAAATTATCCTGAGGGCCGTAAAGACGAAGTATCACCATGGATGGAAGCTTTTGTGAATGCCAGGAAATGGATTGAAGACCTTAGGCCCTGATCATTTTGTTAATATCGTGCAACAAATTGTGAAATCCAACGTCTTATACTCATGAAACCTATACTTCCAATACTATTTGCAGCCCTGTTGTTTTCGGCCAGCGTTAAATCACACCCCGTTATACCTGTTGTGCAAAAAGCAGCTGCAGCCGCTTCAGAGGAAAGGACGGTAAAAAACTTTAACGGCATTATCGCTGGCGGCCCTATTCAGGTTGTGGTTAAATTTGGCAATACAGAAAACCTCAGGTTTGAGGGCGACAAGGAAGCCATCGCTACCTTGGTTAGCGAAGTAAAGGGTGATAAACTTGTGATCAGGCCCCAAACCAGTTGGGTAAGCTGGGCAAGGAAATATGAAAATAAAAAGATCGTAGCATATGTTACTGCACGTCAGCTTAGCAGTCTGACAATGAGTGGAGATGGCAGCATTACGGTATCAGGAACGGTTACGGCTACAGAATTTGCAGTAACCCTTAGCGGATCTGGCTTTATACAGGCAAATGTAGAAGCCGATAAAATTACAGGGGTTGTGAGTGGTTCCGGAGCGGCAAACATTAGCGGCAAAGCAGAACAGGCCAGTGTTACCTTGAGTGGCGCGGGTAGCTTTGGCGGCAAAGTACTTACAGTAAATGAACTTTCTGCACGCATTAGCGGTAAGGGGAGTATAAATGTAAATACCAATGGCAAAATAAAAGCGGTGATCAGCGGATCGGGCCATGTATATTATAGTGGAAACCCGGAAATTCAAAAAACAGTGCTTGGCTCAGGCGATGTAACAGAAAGGTAGTCCAACATCTGCATTACTTTTTTATTATCTTTAAGCCCGAACCAAACATCTGCCCTCTATGTTTTTAGAAACGGTTATTTTTATTGTCGTTATTATTCTGCTGATCACTGTACTGCAATTAAAGAAGAGCTTAACGGAAAAACTGGATTTTCTATACCTTAAAATTGAACAGCTATCCAAACAGCTGGAAAAAACCGGGTTTCAGGAGATAAAAACTGAGACCAAACCAGAAAAAGAGAAGCCGGCTGTATTACAGGAGCCTTTTAAGCCTTTTAAGCCTTTTACACCCTATGCACCGAAAGATGTATTTAAGCCCGAAGCTGTCATTATACCAGAGCCGGAACAGCAGATTGTGCCAGAACCGGCAGCCACTGTTCCAGAAGAGATAGCAACTGCTAAACCCGAACCTAAAACTGAACCTGTTGCGGCCATTACTGCCCCGGTACAACCAAGGTCAGGCATCCCTCCTTTCGTACCACCACCGGTTAAAAAACCCTCTTTCAGTGAACGGAACCCCGACCTGGAGAAATTTATAGGAGAAAACCTGTTCAATAAAATAGGTATAGTGATCCTGGTATTGGGTATGGGCTTCTTCCTTAAATATGCCATAGATAAAGACTGGATCAACGAGATTGGCCGGACCAGTATTGGCTTCGTTTGCGGGGGTATTTTAATTGCGCTTGCACATAAGCTGCGTAAATCATTCAGCACTTTCAGCTCCGTATTGGTTGGCGGTGGTATAGCTATCCTTTATTTTACCGTAACAATCGGCTTTCATCAATACCAGCTGTTTAGTCAGACCATGGCTTTCATCCTCACCATCCTGATTACTGGTTTCACCGTTTTACTTGCCATCAGCTATAACCGGAAAGAGCTGGCCCTGTTTGCCATACTGGGTGGCTTTGGTGCCCCTTTTATGGTAAGTACCGGTGAAGGGAACTACGTTGTACTCTTTACTTATATCCTGACCTTAAATATTGGCATGCTGGTGCTGGCCTATTATAAAAAATGGCCTGTTATCAATATCGTCTGTTACCTGTTTACCTTAGTTTTATTTGGCGGATGGCTGCTGAGCAAAGTGCTGGAAAACGATAGCAAAGTTATACCTTATGCAGGTGCCCTTATTTTCGCATCGCTGTTTTACCTGGTGTTCCTGATCATGAACATCATCAATAACATTAAAGAAAAAACAGAGTTCAATGCCCTTGAAATTGGTATTCTGCTGAGCAACACCTTTTTATATTATACGGCTGGGATGCTGATTTTAAGCCATCTTGGCGGGGGCGATTACCGTGGCTTGTTTACAGCATTGATAGGTGTAGTAAATTTAGCTTTTGCTTATGCCCTGTACAAAAATGATAAGATAGACAGGAACCTGATCTATTTGCTGATCGGCCTGGTGCTCACTTTTATTAGCCTGGCCGCACCCGTACAACTAAAAGGCAACCAGATTACACTGTTCTGGGCTGCCGAGAGTGTATTGCTGCTCTGGCTTTCGCAAAAATCGGGCATCACACTGATCAAACAATCCTCAGTTATTGTACTGGTACTAATGGCCATCAGTTTGGTGATGGACTGGCAGCAGGTTTATGGCAGCAGTATTTACAACACCAGCAACCGCCTGCCTATTCTTATAAACAAAGGTTTTATTACAGGCTTAGTGGTAGTTATTGCACTGACATTATATTCGGGCCTGTTAAGATCGGAAATCAAGTCCATATTGTTCAGGGAAGTAAAAACTTCCAGGACCATCCTTGCCATCGCTGCTATTGTAATTGGATACCTGGTTATTGCCCTTGAGTTAAACCAGCAGGCCTGCAATTATTTTCCTCTGATCAGGATACTTGCGCTGGCCTGCTACAGTTACCTTTTTCTTTGTATTTTATTGGTAGCGATACGCAATGCAGAAACTGAGGAATTTAAATTTGTTGTAGGTACATTGGCGGCAGTTTGCCTGTTCTGCTATATCCTGCTCTTCAATCCGGAAACCATAGCTTTAAGGAACAGTTATCTGGAAAAAACGGGCAGTTTAAACAATTACCTTTTCCATTACCTGATGGTACTATTAATTGGCTGCACCATTTACAGCTTGTATAAGACAGAAAAACGTATTGGCGCTGTTGCGGGTATGGTTGCATTTCAATGGTTCTCGGCTTTTATGATCCTGTATGTGGCCAGCGCAGAGCTGGACCATTTACTGGTGATGTCGCAATACACAAAAAGCAGATCTATAGCTGCCATACTCGATAGTTCGCATAAAACAGGTTTTGCCATTTTATGGGGATGTTTTGCCTTGTTATGTATATATATAGGTATGAAGTGGAAATCAAAGAACATCAGGATCATTTCCATCACCCTCCTGGCCCTCACTTTACTCAAATTATTCATTTTTGATCTGAGAGGCCTATCTGAAGGCGGGAAAATTGCTGCCTTTATCTCACTGGGGATATTGCTGCTGGTAATTTCATTTATGTACCAGCGGTTAAAAAACCTGCTGCTGGCCAGCGATACCGAGACACCAGCTGCAACAGATATTGCCGATAAAGACGAAAGGCATGATGAATTGTAAGGCTTATGTGCTGATTTTTCTGCTGGGTTACAGCCTGAGCGGCATGGGCCAGAATTTTAAATGGCGGGCCCCGCTTCAAAAAGTTGACAGCAGCGGCTTTTACAATATTGGGTTAGGCCCTGAACTGGTCTCAAAAACGGCCAGTACTGATCTGGCAGACATCAGGATATATGAGAAAGATAAAGAGATTGCCTGGCTGCTGAGAAAAGGCACAGATAGCACAGATACCATAGGCAGGCTAAATATCAGCCATTACAGCCTGATACCTTACACCGTATTTAAAACAAGGGAAATAAAGACCAGCAAACAATCTGTTGTTGAAATTAATTTTGATAAAGCTTATCAGATAGATAAATTAAGGTTAACCGTTGATGGCTTCAAATTTTACAGACGGGAAGCCTGGCTGGCCAAAAAAAACGGCGACATCAGGCAGAAAGGGAATCAAGATCCTTATCAGCTGATGGACAGCTTTATTATTTTATCAGGAAAAACAACAATAATTGAGCTAAAAGGCGCAAACAGATATAAAACCTTGTACCTGATCATAGAAAATGAGGATAATTTACCGCTGACTGTAAAAAAAATTGAAGCTTATCAGCAAAATATGCATTTAACTGCTTATCTTGAAAAAGATAAAACCTATATCCTTAAAACCGGAGCTCAGGATATGAGTTTCCCAAGGTACGACCTGAGTTATTTTAACGATAGCATTAGCAATGGGGTGCCTTTTATTAAAGTTGGGAACTTTAGCCAAAACAAGGCTGAAGTAAAAAAGGCAACAACTTTTTTCAACAGTAAGGCTTGGATATGGGCAGCGCTTACGGCATTAATTGGCATTCTCGGCTATCTATCCTACAAGATGATCAGGGAGATGCAGAACAAGAAGTGATTTTTTGTTAAATTCACATCAATTTGTCAGAAAAAAACCTCAAAATTCAAATAATTCTTTGAATACTTATCTACATTCGTATTTTTACAAACAATTTATTGAAAATATTCAATAAAAAACTTATTTTTGACCAAACTTTAAACAAATAAATGAAAAGCTTAAGAACAATTGCATTAAAAGAGGCGCAAACAAGAGTTTCACCAGAAGTAAAGTCTCCTTCGGATAAAATTTCTGATTTTTTCGGCGTAAATGTTTTTGATAAGAAAAAGATGAAAGACTACTTATCAAAAGAAGTATTTCAGAAACTTATTTCCTCAATTGAACAGGGTGAGTTAATTAACCATGAAGATGCCAATCACATTGCAACAGCCATGAAAAGCTGGGCAATGAGCAAAGGTGCTACACATTACACCCACTGGTTCCAACCACTAACCGGTACTACTGCCGAGAAACACGATTCATTTTTTGAGCCAAGCAGCGATGGTGCAATTGAAAAATTTGCAGGAAGTGCATTGGTTCAGCAAGAGCCTGATGCTTCAAGCTTCCCTAATGGTGGTATCCGCAATACTTTCGAAGCCCGCGGTTACACTGCATGGGATCCATCTTCACCAGCTTTCATTATGGAAAGCAAAGCAGGTAAAACGCTTTGTATCCCAACCGTATTTGTATCTTATACAGGCGAAGCCTTAGATTATAAAGCACCTTTGTTAAAAGCACTTGCTGCTATGGATAAAGCTGCAGTTGATGTTTGTCAGTACTTTGACAAAAGCATCACTAAAGTAAATGCATCACTGGGTATTGAGCAGGAATATTTCCTGGTTGACCTTGCCCTATACAACGCACGTCCGGATTTAGCTTTAACCGGCCGCACCCTGTTTGGTCACATGTCGGCCAAAGGACAGCAACTGGAAGACCATTATTTCGGTTCAATTCCTGAGCGTGTATTTACTTACATGGTAGACTTTGAGAACGAAGCGTTGAAACTGGGTATCCCTTTGAAAACCCGTCACAATGAGGTGGCTCCTTCTCAGTTTGAATGTGCACCTATTTATGAAGAAATCAACCTTGCGATCGACCACAACCAGTTACTGATGGATTTGATGGAAAAAGTTGCTTTAAGACATAACTTTAAAGTGCTTTTACATGAAAAACCTTATGCAGGCATCAACGGTTCAGGTAAACACAACAACTGGTCGTTAATAACCGATACCGGCAAAAACTTATTGTCGCCAGGTAAAACACCTAAAAACAACCTGATGTTCTTAACGTTCTTCGTGAACACCATCAAAGCTGTACATGAACATGCCGACCTGTTGAGGGCTTCTATCGCTTCTGTAAGCAACGACCACCGTTTAGGTGCAAACGAGGCTCCTCCTGCAATCATTTCTATCTTCCTTGGTTCTCAGCTGGCTGAAGTCCTGGACGAGATCGAATCGTCGAGAAGCATCATTAAAAAAGTGAAAAACGAAGATTCATTGTGGTTGGGTATTCCTAAGATCCCTCAGATCTTGTTAGACAATACCGACCGTAACCGTACTTCTCCGTTTGCTTTTACCGGTAATAAATTTGAGTTAAGGGCTGTAGGTTCTTCAGCAAACTCTTCTGCCCCGATGACCGTGTTAAACACTATCGTGGCAGATCAGCTGACCAAATTTAAAATTGAAGTTGATAAACTGATCAAAAAAGGCGAGAAAAAGGATGTGGCCTTGTTAACTGTGATCAAAAAATACATTAAAGAATCGAAAGACATCCGTTTTGAAGGCAATGGATACAGCGATGAGTGGGCTGCAGAGGCAGAAAAACGTGGTTTATCGAACATTAAGACCACTCCGAAGGCTCTGGATGCTTATGTGAGCGAGAAATCGACTGAGCTGTTTACCAAATTAAACATCTTTAGCGAACGCGAACTACATGCCCGTCATGAGATCCTTTTGGAAAGCTATTACAAAAAGCTGCAGATCGAAGCAAGGGTAATGGGTGAGGTGACCAACAGCATGATCATTCCTGCTGCCATTGCTTACCAGAACTCATTGATCGAGAATGCCAAAGGATTAAAAGACCTTGGCCTTTCAGGTGATGCATTGGCAACGCCGTTGGCGATCATCAATAAATTGTCTGAGCACTTAAATGTGGTTAAAACCAGTATTGATGCCATGCTTGAGCAACGTAAAAAAGTAAATGCAATTGACGAAAGCCGTGAAAAAGCAATTTCTTATGATGAGAAGGTAAAATCATATTTTGATACCATCCGCTACCATACAGATAAATTAGAGCAGATCGTAGACGACAGTGTATGGCCTCTGCCTAAATTCAGAGAGTTGTTGTTTTTAAAATAACCAAACCTCAATACCAGAATTTTTTTAGTTTTATAACCCTGGCCTTCATTGGCCGGGGTTATTTTTTTAATCAAAAGCCCTAACATTCGGGCGTTTGCTTATCTTTGCAGCAACATGAGTGATAACAGGTACAACCAGCGTGGCGTTTCTGCCTCGAAAGAAGATGTGCACCAGGCCATCAAGAATATAGATAAAGGTATTTTTCCCCAGGCCTTCTGTAAGATCATCCCTGATATTTTAGGCAATGATGAAAACTTTTGCAATATTATGCATGCAGATGGCGCCGGCACCAAATCTTCACTGGCTTATGTGTACTGGAAAGAGACCGGCGATATTTCTGTATGGAAAGGAATTGCCCAGGACGCGATCATCATGAATATTGACGATCTGATCTGTGTAGGTGCTACTGACCACATCCTCCTGTCTTCTACTATCGGCCGGAATAAAAACCTGATACCGGGCGAGGTAATTGCAGCGATTATCAACGGTACAGAAGAAATTTTGGCCGAACTGCGTGCACAGGGCATTTCTATTTATTCTACTGGTGGCGAGACTGCTGATGTTGGTGACCTGGTACGTACCATTATTGTAGATTCTACAGTTACCTGCCGCATAGAACGGGATAAGATCATCAGCAATGATAAGATCCAGGCTGGTGATGTCATTGTTGGACTTTCTTCTTACGGTCAGGCGAGCTATGAAACGGAATATAATGGGGGCATGGGTTCCAACGGCCTGACTTCTGCCCGTCATGATGTGTTCGATAAATCGGTGGCCAATACCTATCCGGAGAGCTTCGATCCTGCAGTCCCTTTTGACCTGGTATTTTCGGGTGCTAAAAAGCTTACAGATGAGGTTAAGGTTGATGAACATACAACGGTTACTGCCGGTAAACTGGTGTTATCTCCTACCCGGACTTATGCACCGGTGATCAAAAAAGTTTTGAATGATTTCCGGTCGCAGATCCATGGCATTGTACATTGCAGCGGCGGTGCACAAACCAAGGTACTGCACTTTGTAAATGACAATGTCCATATCATTAAGGACAATTTATTTCCAATACCCCCACTATTCCGTTTGATACAGGAGCAATCGGGTACCGACTGGAAAGAAATGTATAAGGTATTTAACATGGGGCACCGCATGGAACTGTATGTTCCTGCAGCAATTGCTGAAGCTATTATTGAGATCTCAAAAAGCTTTAACATTGATGCTCAGGTTATTGGACGCGTTGAAAGCTCGGCCCGCAAACAGGTAACTATACATAGCGAAAAAGGGGAATTCACTTACTTTTAATTATTTCATTAAGCTGCTGATCTGTTCATCAATTTCAGCTGCTTTAATTGTTGCTTCCTCCAGGGGCAATCCTTTTTTCATTGGACGTTTGTGCCCTGCAGCAGTTAACCATGCATCCTTCATGAGGTCCTGCTTTTGGGCAATCAGCTTTATGAGCTCATATTTCTTGGAATGTGTTACTGCAGCTGGCAGATCGGCTGCCGTGCTGACTTTTTTCTCGCCCAGGTACAGTAAAAGCGCTTTTGCCATTATCCAGTGCCCGGTTTCACCGGGGTGTACACCATCGGCAGCCAAATAAAATCCATTGATGTTTAAGGCTGCATCTACCTTCCGGTGTGCTTCCAGGTATTTTTTCATGGGATAATGCAGATCTGCTACCTCCCAGTTCTTTGCTTTCTTCTGGCCAAGCAACCAATCAGAATACTTGTCCAGAACTTCTGAATAGCCCTTTTTTCCACCTCTAAGTTCATCATAAACCGGCGGGGTAAGGTGAACAATGCGGATGCCTTTAGCAGCATATTTATCGTGCAGCCAGCTGATGCCATCCTTAAATTTTTGAAAACGGACATTGTCGAATGGCATGTACAGACCATCGTTCATTCCGTAACAGGCAAATACCAGGTCAGGTTTGGTTAGTGCCATTACACGGTCCAGCCGTTCATGAAGGTCGGGCCTCGGAAACTTACCACCCGCATGCCCTGCTTCGGACAAACCGGAAACGGTTTCGCTGGGCAGGCCCATATTGATGAATTCGATTTTCTGACCTGGATAGTTCATCATGCAATAGGCTTCTATATCAACAATATACTGACCGGCATAGGTAATGCTGTTGCCCAGGAACAATACTTTTTTTGTACCAGCCGAAAAAGGCTGTGCAAATGAACTCATGTGCTGGAACAACAGGCAAATGCCTGCAAGAAACGCCAAATACAATTTAACTGATGATGATCTCATTTCACTAAATTAGGTGTTTAAAATGAATGATCACGATCAGTATTGGCAATTTATTCAGCGATATTGGTTAAGGCGCGCTGCTTTACAGAAAAATTACCTGGTTATTTTTCAATTTTACTCAGGTTCAATCTCAGGTTCAGTTCAAAACTGCCATTGGTATAACTGCTCAAAGCTGAAGTCTGGGTGGTATAGGTGCCGCTGATCAGGTATTTCTTTCTGAAGTCCATGCCCAGGCCAAAAGTTGCATTTTCTGTACTGTGGTACATGGCCAGTAAAAACACCTGTTTGTTGGCAATGCCAAACTGTGCCCCTGCATCCCAGATGTTGTCAAAGCCCTGTACACCCCTGTAGGCTACTTTAGGTTCTACATCCATACCCTCTGCTCCTTCGCTGATCCCGATCTTGTAACTTGCTGCCGTATAAAAAGTAGCTACATCGGCCAGTTTGATCACATCCTTTTTCAATACACTTTTCAGGTTGGGCACAGAAGCCTGTATGTTCAGTTTCCCGGAAGTATAGGCTACACCAAAATCTCCGTCCAGGTAGGTTTTACGGTCGTTGTACTGCCCTACCATCGGATCGCTGGGATTGCCATAAATGTCTGCATTTTCCAGGCGCTGGCTCATGAAGCCCAGGGACACCCCAAAATGCAGCTGATGGTTGTTGTCGTTCAGTTTAAGGTGATAGGCATAACTGCCCACTACCCTGGTCTGGCGCTGCAAACCTGCACTTTCATTGTTTACCGTAAGGCCCAGGCCAACTTTGTTAAAGCCATAATCGGCAGTGAGGTTTTGGGTCAATGGCGATCCGGGTACATTGCTCCATAGCTTACGGTAAGCCCCGTTTAATTTTAAGCCCTGGTCTGCACCAGCAAAGGCAGGGTTGATCAGGTACTGGTTGGTATAATATTGCGAAGATAAGGGGTTCAACTGGGCTTTTACTGTGCTGCCCCCCATTGCCATTAGGATTATGATGGTGAATGTTTTATGTATTGCGTTCATTTTGTTTTTGTTGATGGTTTAGCCTGCAGGAACGGGAAGGGCCCTGCAGGTTTTTAAATACCTGATTAATCTTGTCTGATAACTGTAATGAAGCCTTTGAATTTAGGTCTGCTGCTTCCGAAATCGATGACATAATAATAAGTACCTTCTGCCAAAGGTGAACCGTTTAATGTAGCATCCCAGCTGTTGTCGTACCCTTTTTTACCGTAAATGAAACGACCGGCCTTGTCAAAGATCCTGACCTCATTGTTTGGATATAGGTCGATGTTATCGATTACCCATTTATCATTCAGCCCATCTCCGTTCGGGGACATGATATTGGTAGCCTTTATTGTGGCAAAGTCTTCCAGTACAGTTAGCGTAAAGCTTTTGGTTGCTGTACAACCGCTGGCATTGGTTACTGTTACCGTATAAGTTGTGGTCTGGCTTGGTCTCAGCTCCAATACTGCAGTATTTTGTCCTCTTATAATACCATTTGCATTTGCCCATACATAGCTGCTGCCACCTGTAGCGGTTAACAATACAGTCTCTCCTTTGCTGATCTCCGTTCCTTTATCACTGCTGATGGAAACTACCGGCAGGGCGTTTACAGTAAGGGTAAAAGTTCTGCTATAGGTATCAATGCCCCCGTTTGCCGTACCCCCATTGTCTTTTACAGTTACGGTTACCCTGGCTGTTCCGGCCAGGGCGCCAGCTTTAATGCGGTAAGTTAATGTACCGGTAGCACCGCTGCCACTAACGTTTAAAGCATCAAATAAACCCGCATTGTTACTGCTCACAGTTAAAGTGGTGGTTTGTGTGGTTTCGGGGCCTGCACTGATGCCAGTTAAAGCAACTGTTTGTGCTGCTGTTGTAAAGCAAATGGTCTGATCGGCAATAGCAGCCAGTGCAGGCGCTTCGTTTACATCGGTTAAATTGATGCTCAGTTCCTTTTCCAGCCAAAGGCTGTTTTGAGTGGTCGACCTTACCCTTATTTTATAGACGGCCTTATTTTCATAATCAAGGGCAGCGCTGGTGTTGATTTTATTTCCGTTAATGGCAAACAGGGAATTGTCGGTATCCCCTGCTCCTGCAGCCAGTGTATAAGTAAAGATGGCCGAAGGATCATCGGAAGTACTGCTCAGTGTACCGGCATTTGTGCCTGCCGGACTGTTTTCATAAAGCATTACCCCAGCAAGACTGATGCTGGTTGGCGCACCTGGTTTAATTTTCAGGTTACCCGGTACATAACTGATGCTATAATTTGCAGCTGCTGCGCCGCCAATATTGATAACATAATCACCAATAGGACTGTTGGTATTTGCAGTGGTAGTTATTTGCGGCTGGGCAGTCAGTGCAGCATTGCTTTCGTTGTTCACAAAGCCATTATAACTTGCAGTCAGGACAGGATTGGCTGTACCTGCAAACTTCTCTTTGTTATCGGCTGTAATGATCAGGGCTTTTTTATTTACGCTCAAAACGCCGTTAACGTAGCTGATGGCATAATTGTTTAATCCTGTGCCTATGGCTGCCGATGGAACAATAGCATAAGGCTGGTCGGCTACTGTTGCAGCTGCTGCTGCGCCATTACTGGTCAAAGTTACGCTGTTTACCACATCGTTATTGATTAAACCTGTTGCACTAAACGCTGTGCCTGCAAAGTTTAGGGTTTCGCCGTAGGTCTTTACCGCCGGCAGGGCCGTTATGGTCAGGCTCCTTTGCGCCACGGTAAGTGTACCATCCGTATTGCTTAATGTATAATTGCCCAGTTTACCCTGCGGATCTGCAAGTGTGGCCACAATTGGATAGTTTACCCCCGCAGCAGCGCCGGCCGCTGCACCTGTGCTGGTCCTGCTAAGGCTGATGAGGTCACCATTTTGCAAACCTGTAAGGCTTCCTGTAAAGTCGGCATTACCCAGGCTTTCTCCATAGGCTTTAGTCCTGCTGTCATTTACAACTACCAGGGCCTTTGGATCAATGGTTAAAGTACCGTTTACATAACTGATGGTATAATTGCTTAGTCCGGTACCACTTGCAGCCGAAGGGACAAGCGGATAGGGACCACCGGCTACTGTAGCTGTTGCCAGGGCACCCGGACTGGATAAATTTACGCTGCCTACTGTATTACCGTAAACCAGGCCTGTAGCCGTAAACTCTGTTCCGCTAAAGGTTAGTGCAGTTCCATAAGTTTTGTTTAGCTGGGCAGCTGTGATGGTCAAAGGTCTTGGGCTAATGGTAAAATCAGCACCTACAAAATTCAGCGTATAATTGCTGCCCAGTTCCAGGGTACCCCGGCTAACCGGGTAAGTATTTACAGTTTCACCGGCAGTTCTGTCCAGTTTGCCCTTAAAGGCATCACCAGGTATAAGGGGTTCAGAGAGTGTATATCCAAACTCAGGGTCCGGCTCACCGTAAACTTTAGCGCCGGTACTTGCTGTTACAGTTACGGCCCTGGCTTCAATTGCACCGGTTACAGCTACATTTGCCAGTTTATAATTGGCTTTGTCGGCCCCTGTTAAATTTAAGTCTGCAAAGGCAACCGGCTTTGTGCTTCCGGCATTTGGATTGTCGTAACTGGCCGATCCGTAAGTTACAGCCAGCTGGTCGTTGGCAATAAGGCCATCGGCTACAGAAAAATCAATAAAATTAACAGTGGCTGCTTCATTTCCATCATATGTTTTACGCACCTGGTTTACCCTTGCAGTTATTGTCCGTGCTGTTATACTTCCTGTTGTGCTTAAGGCCCCTGTAGTCAGACTGTAGTAGTCTTTCTTCGCACCCGAAAGCACAAAACCATTGACCAGCACTGTTTTGTTTTCGCCGGCATTTTTACTGTCAAAACTTGCCGTTCCGCTTACTGTCAGTACATCAGACCCCACCAGGCCTGTTAGCTGGTAATTGCCTTCGCTCAATGACACAGCAGTTGTGCCATCATAGCTTTTGGTGATCAGTGGTGCGGCAGACAGGCTCAGGCTCAGTGCTTTGGGAAGAACGGTTAAGGTTGCCGTAATCGTTGCAGAAGTATAATATCCGTTTGCGGCCTGTGTAGCGGTGATGGTGGTGCTTCCGGGCTTAAGTAATTTAATGGAGCTGCCGTTAACAGCCGCTACAGCAGGGTCGCTGCTGCTGTAAGTAAACGCGCCATCCGCATTGTTACTTTGCGGAGCCGTAATGGTGAAATCTGAGTCGCCATATTGTTTGCTCAGGTTGGCAAAATTACTCAATGTGGCCGGGCCGCTTACGGTAATGTTAAAAGTCTGGTTTGTGCTACCTGCAGTATTGCTGGCTTTGAGCACTACAGGATGCACACCGATGTCTTTAACCCGTGGGGTACCAGTCAGTACAGCAGCCAGTTCGAGCATGTTAATGGTGTTTTCTGAAAAATTGTTGTAATACAGGTTTTCTGAATCATCGAGCAGCAATCCGAGTACATTTCTGGCTTCAGTCAGTTTAGTGACGGAAGAAAGGTCTGCTGTATATTTTGTGAGACCGTAACCCGCCACATACAATGCACCGCTTTTGTCCATATCCAGGTTGTAGGCAAAAACATCCGGAATCAGTGTACTCACTGTTTGTCCGTCAAATTTAGCGATCCTTGTGATGGGGTAAGACTGACCGAACAAAAGGTTCCCTTGCTGGTCGAATACAAGGCCATTAAGATTTGCACCCGGCACATCCAGAAAAGTCTGGTAGGTTTTTGCGGTAGTGTTTATTTTAATGATCTTGGTTTGCATGGCGGCATAGAGCTCATTGTTGTGTACAGTAAAGCTCATGGGTCCGTTAATATTGGTGATGACATCCGACTCGCCTGCTGCAGGGTTTGCCAGCTGGATGCGGGTGATCTTACGGTCATCTACCCGGCTGATGTAAAGATAGCCATTGTACACAGCTATTCCATAAACCCTTCCGGTAACGCGGTTTGCCCAGGGCAGGATGGCCCCATTGGATTTATTGATCTTATAAATGGCCTGTCCGTTGTATTCGGTACTGTAGATGTTGCCCTCGCTATCCTTTGTAAGACCGGACATTTCGAGCGTAGAGGTGGCCAGCACAACCGGATTATATTTCTGGCCATCTAATGTCAGCCAGTCTGGCAAAGTTGGGGCAGCAATGCTGGTTTCCAGACTGCCTTCTTTGCTGGCTTTGATGGAATAACTATAGGCCTGGCCAACAGTTGCGGCAGTTAGGGGCTGGCTGGTAAAAGCAGGTTTGCCTGTTATGCGCAGTGTAGCTGTTATTTGGCTCTGGGTAAAGTAGTCGTACGCCTGCTGGGTAGCGGTAATAACCACCTGCCCTGGTTTATGGATGGTTACCATGTTTCCAATAATGGAAGCTACAGCAGGATTGCTGCTGGTATAAGTAAATGTACCGAGGGCATTGTTGCTTTGCGGAGCGGTAAGTGCAAAAGGTGCATTACCCTCTGCTTTATCCAGATCAGGGAAATTACTCAATGTTGCCGGACCGGTTACCGTAATGTCAAAGTCCTGGTCCTGATTGCCATTGGTGTTTGTAGCCTTGAGTTTTATAGCGTTTACACCAGCTACAGTTGGGGTTCCGCTTAAAATACCCCCGTCTGTAATGAAACTGACATTGAAGTTGCCCTGGTCGCTTATATACAGATTACCGGAAATGCTGCTCATTGCCAGTCCGAAAACCAATTTGAACTGTGCATCGCCAGACAGGCCTTCGGCAAAACCGGATGTCCCCTTACCGGCATAGGTGCTAACTACACCTGCAGGTGTAACTTTGCGGATGCGGAAATTATTTCTGTCTGCCACAAACACGTTGCCGCTGGCATCAACAGCTACCCCTACAGGCATGTTAAACCTGGCGTTGGCCTGTGTCCCATCGGCAAAATCGGCGGTGCCGTTTCCTGCTAGTGTAGTTACTACCCCGGCTGCAGTAATTTTACGGATGCGGTGATTGTCGCGGTCTGCTACATACACATTGCCCGCGGCATCGGCAGCAAGGCCTGTAGGAAATGCAAACTGGGCTGCAGTACCTGTGCCATCTTTAAAACCTTTTACTCCGCTGCCTGCCAAAGTAGATACCACTCCGCCAGGTGTAATTTTACGAATGCTGTTCATGTCCTGGTCGGTAACGTACAGGTTCCCCGAGTTATCGATGGCGATACCTAAAAGGTAGGTAAAAGTAGCGGTAGTGGTAGTACCATTTGCATAGCCATATGTTCCTGTACCTGCAAAAGTGCTTACCTGGCCTGCCGGGGTAATTTTGCGGACACGAAAATTACGGGTATCTGATACATATACATTACCGGCTGCATCTACAGCTACGCCGGAAGGATCATTGAATTGTGCAGCTGCACCTGCCCCATCGGCGAAACCAGCGGTCCCGCTACCGGCCAATGTGGTTACCACACCTGCAGGGCTGATTTTACGGATACGGTGGTTACCTCTGTCGGCCAGATAAGTATTGCCTGCTGCATCCATAGCGATGCCAGCAGGTGAGTTGAACATAGCGCTGGTACCTGTGCCATTGGCATAGCCCAGATCTTTTCCCACAAAACGTTTCACCACCAGTCCTGGTGTTAAAACCAGCCAGTCTGGTAAACCTGCTGCAGTTAGGCTGATGGGTTCTTTGGCGCCAGAGATGGCCTGAACCTGGTAGGTATAGCGCTGGTTTACCGCTGCAGTCGTTACCGGAGTACTGGTAAACTGGGGGCTCAATGGAAGTGGTGGCGCTGGCCTGTTTACGATCAGTGTATAGGTCTTTGTGCTGTTGTTCTGAGCGGTTACCCTTATTTCGATGGTATTGTCGCCCGTTGTTAAAGGCAGTGCGGCAGATGCTGTTCCGCTGCTCAGGGAGGTATAGCTACCTCCGTTGAGCCTGATGTGCAGGCTTGCCGAAGCATGGTCAACAGTTGGGGTAAGGGTGATGCTGCTTACTGCAGGATCAACCGATGCGGTATAACCGAGTGTATTTTTATCAAAAACAGGCTGCAGTGTTCCTGAACTGATGGCCAGTGCACTAAGATTGGCATTGGCAGATGGTACGGCTATTTTATAGATCCTGCGGTTGGTATGCCCTACAAAAATATCACCGTTGGGGGCTATTGTAACCAGTTTTACACCATAAGTATTGCGGGTAATATATATTTTAGTCCGCTGAAATGTGGTCCCATCTATTTTAAGTACATAATCTAAATTGTTTACAAAATACAGGTTACCGCTTTGATCTATATCCAGGTCGCCGGTATTTACCCACAGGTCCGGATCAGAATTTTTAGCAATCAGGGTAGTTACCACACCGGTGGCACCATTTACTTTGGTAAGTGCACCATCGGCATCAATGGCAAAGATATTTCCGCTAGCGTCGATCGCCATGGTATTGATCTGCCCTGTTCCGGGAAGGGTTATCGTTTTAACCAGCGTCCTGGTGCTCACATCAACCACACTGATTCCACCGCTATGTCCCAGATAAAGCGAATTGCCATAGGCTTTAAAGGTATATGCGGTAGGCAGGGAAGATCCGGGATTGGTATGTATGGGCTTCCAGAAGGATACGTTGCCGGCAGAAATTTCACCAAGGGTAAATCCATTATAACCAAAATACATATTGCTGCCCAGTAAGGTAATACGTGTGCCCAACGATGGCAGTGCTGTGCTGCCTGCAGGGCCCGATGGCAGCGGATTGGTACTGCCCGCAGTTGTGGGTATTCCGGCAATTACGCTGACCTTGCCGTTCTGATCGATCTTCCGGATACAATAGTTCCGGGAATCCGTAACATACAGGTTGTTGTTTGCATCTGTAGTTATCCCTCCGATATAAGAAAATTGTGCAGTAATCGCGTCACTGTTGTCCCCTTCATAATAACCATCTACACCTGTGCCGGCATAGGGGCTTACAGTCTGGGCCTGGCTGCTTAATGCTGCGAAGAAATGGAACAAGAACAATAAAATGAAAGTGGCAGATCGCTTTGATGAAGCAAAAAATAGTTGAGTAGCTGTTATATCCATACGGTTCTTTAGATAATTGAAGCGCCAAAAATAATCCCGGAAAAGGGCATACAGAGGAACTCAGCTGGTCAAAATTGTCTTAACTTTAGAAGATAGGACACTAAAAAAGGATTTTTTTTCCTATAACAACACAAAACGGGAAAGAGAATCTACATTGAAATATTTTTATTTACTTTTTCTCAACTGCAGATACTGGGAAGGCGTTACACCGGTAAATTTTTTAAAGGATACAGAAAAGGTGCTTCTGGAAGAAAATCCTGATTCTTTAGCCAGGCCTTCTAAAGTTAGCGACCGCCAGTCGCCACTTTCCATGCGCATTTTTACATAGTCGATACGGAAACTATTGATAAAATCTGTGAACCGCTGTTTATAATGGTTATTTAACACGTAGGATAAATGATGTAAGGGCATTTTCAATGCCAGGGCCAGTTCATTGATCACAAAGCCCTGCTGCCTGAAGGGCGCTTCTTTTTGCATATAGGTTTCCAGCTGGGCCACATAGGCCTGCATCAGCTCGGGGTTAAAAGGTGCCTCACGCAAAAGTGTGCCGGTAGCGTCTGGCACTTCATCTGCTTTATTTTCCGGTAAAGTATAATTGCTTCTGGGTATGCCATATAACACCTCCGGTTTAAAAAAAAGATAGACGCTTAAACAGGTAAAACCGATCACCTGCAAAAGTGTAGGAACAGAACGGGCAGAAGAAAGCACGCTAACTTTGGAACCCAAATTTACCCATGCGATAACAGACATGATACCGAGCCCTAAATAAATGATTGAGCAGAAAACTGTAAAAGCAATCAACCAGCCTTTTACCTCTTTAAAAGCCTCCAGTTTGTCGCGTTTAATTACCTTCGCCAAAAGCAGCCATTGAAAAAGCAGGTACACAATTCCAAGTATCCAGCGCAATTGAAAATGCCAGAATGCTGGAACAATTCCAGATCCTTTTTGATAAGACATGTTAAAATTATTAACTATAGCATCTGCAACAGCTCTTTTAGTTTCTGCATCTGCAAAATAATAGGGCAGCAGATCAACAACATTTAAAATTGCAGGTATAAAATGCAGCCAGTCATATTTCCTGAACTTAATCTCGTCCAGCAGCACACTCCTGACGTATAAGTAGCTGCAACACGGAATGAGGTAATAAAGTGGGCTACCGATGCGAAATATTCCAGGTATATGTTTTAACCAGCCTGTAATCACCAGAAAGTAAAGCAGCACATACCAAAACCAGCTAAAAATCACTGTTCCAAGTAAACGGTTGGCATGGAGCTGGTATCTGCCCCTGGTGAAAAGTAAAATGCTTGTTATAAAACTTGTAAAAAGGCTACCTGCAACAAAAATATCGTAAAAATTAACCACTAAAAAACCAGTTACTGTAATTAAAAGCTAAGCCAACCTGCACTATTAACCAGGTATAGCGATTCCAGACCGAAATTATTAAAAACATCGCTGGCAAGCAAATTTTTAGTTTAACTATTTGCCCAAAACAATCTACAATTTCGTAAAAGAAGCAAGGGAAGGCTTAGCATTGGTATCTGGATCAGTCCCTGTTCCAGAATGCAGGTGGCTCTATACCCAGGCTGCGCAAATAAACAGTACCCTGGGCACGGTGGTGAATTTCATTGTCAATAAAATAAAGAATGCTGGAGAACACCTGTCCTTCGTACATACCAAAAACAAGGGTGTTTTCCTGAAAACGGGCTTCGTTGATTTTAGGCCAATAGGTTTTGATCTCTTCTGTTGCCTGATCCCATAATTGCAGCAGAACTGCTTTGGTAGCTGCGACATCTTTAGCTGAATGGTTGCTGAAACCTGTAGCTTCCGGCCATTCATCTGTTGCAATTCCTTTAATACCAGGCCCGGAAATATCCAGCAGTTCTTTTACCATGTCGGCAAAGGGACGCATCCCGCCAATGGAATAATCGAATATTTTATCTTCAGGGAAAGCCTCAATTACCCTCCTGGTAAGGCGGCGGTGTCCGAGCCATGCATTCAGCATGTCGGTACCGGAGGTAAAAGAAGTAATGGCAAGTGTTTCGCTGTGGTTGTTTTCAGTTGTCATAATGATGTTTTTAAGGTTAATCCTATTTTCTTACACAAAGAAAACATGGGCTACTGACAACCCTATGGCAGCCTGATTTATTTTTTTACCTTTGCTGCAACACTAACTAATGTATTATGATAAAAAGAACAGTTTATCTGCTGTTATGCGCCATAGTATTGTCTTTTGGCAATACCGTTAAAGCAGATGAAGGGATGTGGATCCCGATGCTGATAGGTAAAAACTATGAGCAAATGAAAAAACAGGGCTTTAAACTTACCGCTAAAGACCTGTACAATGCCAATGGTTCCAGCTTAAAAGATGCCATCGTTCATTTTGGCGGCTTTTGTACAGGTGAGATTGTATCAGACAAGGGATTGATCTTCACCAATCACCATTGCGGTTATGATGCCATTGCTTCTAACTCTACTCCTCAGAACAACATTCTTGACAATGGTTTTTATGCAAAAAACTATGGCGAGGAAAAACCGATTAACGGTCTGTTTGTACGCTTTCTGCAAAGAATGGAAGATGTAACCGCTAAAGTTAATGAAGCTACAAAAGGTTTAAAAGGAGCAGAAAAAGAATCTAAAATGCTGCAGGTATTTGAGACCATTGCAAAATCTGCTGTTACAGGGCCAACCATTGAGGCCAATGTAAAAGATTTTTATAAGTCTAACCAGTTTATCTTGTTTGTTTATGAGCGTTTTGATGACGTACGCCTGGTGGGTGCCCCTCCTCAGAACATAGGTAAGTTTGGCGGAGATACAGACAACTGGGAATGGCCGCGCCAGACAGGTGATTTCTCTGTGTTCAGGGTATATGCGGCGAAAAACAATGCCCCGGCAAAATATTCGGTAGAAAATGTACCTTATAAACCTAAAAAGTTTCTTCCGGTTTCTATTAAAGGGGTAAAAAATGGCGACTTCTCTATCGTTTATGGTTATCCGGGCCGTACAGACAGGTACCTGACCTCCTATGGGGTAGACATGGCCACAGAAAAGGTAAATCCTACGATCGTTAAACTACGCGACATCCGCCTGAAAGCCTGGAAAGCTGAAATGGATAAAGATGTAAGCCTGCGCTTAAAGCTATCGTCCAAATATGCACAGATTGCCAATTACTGGAAATATTTTATCGGGCAGACAGAGCAATTGAAACGCTTAAAAGTTTCGGATAATAAACGTAAGGAAGAAAAATCATTTACAGAATGGGCTGCCCAAAAAACAGAATTTGCAGGCTTGATGGAACAATATGATCAGATCTACAAAGATTACGATCCAATTGCGGTTCAGCGTACTTATATCAATGAAGGTTTCCTGGCTTCTGGCTGGGTTAGCAATGCCATTACGATAGGACGTTCATGGGCAGCTATGGAACAGAAAAAAGGTGACGAAAATTTTGCCGGACAGGTAAAAACAAGTGTAAACCAGGCTATAGCTACTTACGGAGAAACCTATAATGAGCCGGCAGATAAAAAGATCTTTGCCCAGATACTGGCTGCATTTTACAACGACGTACCGGTTAAATCGCAGCCTAAGTTTTATGCAGCACTAGCCGAAAAATACTGGACAGGAAACCCTGAAACGACCTTTCAGAAATATGCAGATTACCTGTGGGAAAACAGTAAACTGATCAGACCCGAGAAATTAAAGGCATTTATGGCCACCAACCCTTCGCTGGAAACCATTAAAGAAGATCCTGGATATAAATATGCGGTAAACCTGTACCCTCCTGATTACATCAAAACGAACTTTGGCTCGGCTGTAGCTGATTTTGAAACCAAAAAGGCGGAACTTGACCACCTGTACCTGAAGGCTGTGCTTGAAAAAAATGCAGGCAAGCTGATGTACCCGGATGCCAACTCTACCATGAGGCTTAGCTACGGCAACGTACAGGATTATTCTCCGAAAGATGGCATGGTCTATAAAACCACCACTACCATTGAAGGTGTGATGCAGAAGTATATCCCGGGCGACAGTGAATTTGATTTACCGGCCAACCTGATTGAGAATTACAACAAAAAGAATTTTGGTCAGTATGGTAACGACGGTACTTTAACAGTTGGCTTTATTACCAATAATGACATTACAGGTGGAAATTCGGGTTCTCCGGTAATTAATGGCAATGGCGAACTGATCGGTCTTGCTTTTGACGGCAACTGGGAAGCCATGAGTGGCGATATTGCGTTTGATAAAAAGTTTAAACGTACCATTTGTGTAGATGTACGCTATGTACTTTGGTGCATTGATGTATTGGGCGGCGCGAAGAATATCATTAGCGAGTTACAGATCAGAAAATAAAAAAACACCTTCTCTTTAAGGCTGGAAAGCTTTTTCCTGAAAAAGGAAAAAATTTTCCTATGCCTCTTCAGAGAAGGTATTTTTTATTGCTAAGACGCCGGTTCAGCTACCTGCTGAAGTGTCTTGGCTACCTGGAACAAAGCACGCGGCACATGGAAACAGCATTTCCATTTGCCACCTTTTAGTGGCAGCAATACCTCTCCTCTCCTGTTCAGGTAAGCAAACCACTCGCCATGTTCTGCATCCCTGAAATGGTTCCAGGCATAGTCGTGTAATTTGTCAAACCATTCCCGGCATTCATTTTTTCCGGTAAAGGCATAAGCTTTTGCCATACAGACCAGGGCTTCCAGGTGTACCCACCATAATTTTTGGTCCCATTCCAGCTGCTGAACAGGATGTTTCTTAATGTCCATAAAATAGAAAATACCCCCAAATTCCTTATCCCAACCGTAATCAAGTGTGCGAAGTGCAATCTCTGTAGCCTTGATTATTAATTTCTGATCATTTAAACGCAGGCCAAGGTCCATCATAAACCACATCGCTTCAATGGTATGCCCGGGGTTAACCAGTCTGCCATCAAATGAATCTGAAAAAGAACCGTCAAGGTTTACATTTTCAAGTATCAGACCGCTATCCTGCTGATAAAATATATCCATTACTTCATGGATAACAGATTTAAGCAGGTCATCAACTGTTTTTTTATCCAGGAGATGTTCCATTTCCAGCGCCAGATTACTGAGGATCATGGGTAAGGCAAAGTTTTTAAGCTCGCGGGTACCCGGATACGCCTTATTGTATTTGCCTTTTGGATTGTTTTGACGCTTTAAGATATTATAAAAGGTGTCTTTGGCAATTTTTGCGTATTTCTCCTGCGGATCTGCCTTGTAAAGTGCGGCAAAGGCCATACTGGCAAAACAGTCAGAAAATATATTATAAGGTTGCACCAGAGGTTTTCCGTACTGATCAAGTGAAAAATACCAGTTGCCTTCGGCATCCCGGCCATGTTTTGCTAAAAAATCTGCGCCATGTCTGGCCATCTCCAGCCATTCGGACCTGGCTTCCTGTTCATGGTATAAAGTAGCGAAAGTCCAGACTTCCCGCGCCTGCAGCCACATAAATTTATCGGTATCAAACACATTTCCAAAACGGTCCAGGCAATTAAAATATCCCCCTCCTAATTCATCTTTTGAATGTTTCATCCAAAATGGAATCACATTATTTATTAATTCTTGTTCGTAAACTTCACTATAATTCTTCATCACTATGCTCAAATTGTTAATCCTTGTAGGTATTCTTTATATCGGTTAAATAGATGTCCGGCCTGGAGGTAGGCCGACTGCGGGCTCATAAAATGTGAAAATTCAAA
Organism: Pedobacter sp. AK017; assembly: GCF_014200825.1. NCBI lineage: Bacteria > Pseudomonadati > Bacteroidota > Sphingobacteriia > Sphingobacteriales > Sphingobacteriaceae > Pedobacter > Pedobacter sp. AK017. The sequence goes on along the minus strand of NZ_JACHCW010000009.1, from coordinate 148,206 downwards.
TGTAATGGCTTTATCGTATCCGGCCCTGCGGGCAGCTTCCAGTTTAAGCCTTAATTTCTCAAACTTAATGGGTAAAAATTTAATGGGCATGTCGCGGTCAAAGCTCTCTGCATTGGTCCAGCATTGCAAACCATGCTGATCGGCCATCTTCTTGTTCACCGCAAAAAAGTCGTCCAGTTCATGATAATCAATATGGCCATCCTGAAAAGCAACTGCATCAACAGCTCCTTTTATTCCTTCAAATATCTCCCCCCATTCTTTTTCATGTTCCTGTAAAGAAACAGCATCCTGCTTAGTCAGTGCCGATGACGCCGCCATAACAGCCTTCTTCCCATCAATCCATGGAGAGATTAAAGTGGGCAAACCGGCACTAATATCTTTACACTGTATGCCCAATGTACGGAAAGCTTCAGTAGCACCTTTTGTGCCCCTGCTGATTTCCATGCTCAGGTACCAGCCACCAAAGCTTTTGTAATGACCGTATTGTTTCCAGACTTCATCGATCACGAAACGGTTGGCATCTATTTCGTGTTGCATATTGCCCGTATCCCAATATTGTCCGCTATCATATAAACCGAAATAAAATTTCATGTTGTATTTATCTGCAAGCTGCAGATAAAGCTCAACCAGGTCTACCGGTGGCCTGTAGCATCCGTATGCGTTCTGTAAATAAAGAGAGGGATAGGTAATGAACCTCCGGTAGCCACTCCTGATTAAGATCACGGTATCAATCCCTACAGATTTCATATGGGCAAAGTCCCGGTCCCACTCCTGCCGTCCCCAGTTCTGATGCGGAATATCATGAGATATTTCATCTATAAACGTTCCAGTAATCTTCATTTACAAATATTTTTTACTTTTTAAATAATCAACCCACAGTACATACGCAGCAGGCTTAATGTGGATGCCATCCATAGTCAGTTCGGGCTTTAGCTTGCCCGAGCCATCATTAAATACCTCATGCAGATTGACATAGGTTAAGTTATATTTTTTGGCAAGGGCAGCAATTTTTTCGTTGAGCTGAACAATCAGTTGTCCTTTGTTTTTAAGATAAGCAGCAGTAAGGATATCATCATTCATTGGCAACACACTCTGCACATATAATACCGTTTTCGGCGATCCCTTACGGAACTGCTGAATGATCTTTTCGTAGTTACCGGCAATGACTTCGACGGGCAGGTTTCTGCCAATGTCATTTATCCCGATCAGCAAAAATATCTTAGCTGGCTTAGCGGCAATTACGGGCGCAATACGGGCAAGTACACCAAAGGTATTGTCTCCGCCAATGCCACGGTTCATGACAACTTTACCAGGCAATAGTTCGTGCCACATGCCCCGCTCGGTAATGCTGTTCCCTAAAAATACAGTTGCTTTTGAGGGCATAGGTAAGGTAACAAAAAGTTCCATTCTACCCTGGTAATAGGTATTGTTATAACTGCTGTCTATTTTTCCCTGTTGTGCCGAAACTGGCGCCGTGTATAAGAGGCCCAGCAACGCTGCGGCTGAAGAAATCAATTTCAATTTCATATTTATAGGTATTTTTGCTTTTTTAAATATGCTGCCCAAAGCACATAGGCCTCGGGTTGTAAATGCAGCCCATCAGTGGTCAGGCTGCGGATGAGCTGTCCGTTCTCATCTTTAAAAATGTTAAACAAATCTACATAAGGTAAATTATATTTTACAGAAAGGTCCTTTAACAATACATTCAATGCAATGATACGTTTGTTTCTGATGTTATCATAAATAGGCGCCAGAACCGACTCTGTAACAGGTAGCACACTTTGAAGGTACAGCTGCGTTTTTGGATTTTGTTGCTGCACTTTACGGATAATGCGCTCATAGTTCCTTGCGATAACCTCTATTGGTGTGCCCCGTTTAATGTCATTCACGCCAATCAGCAGAAAGATCTTTTTGGGCTTTTGCACCAGGATATCATCCAGGCGGTGAAATACCCCGAAAGAATTGTCGCCACTGATGCCTCTGTTAATTACGTTGTTCATTCCGGTTACATCCTGCCATTGTCCAACTTCTGTAATGCTGTTACCCAGAAAAACAACCGGTTTTTTCTGTACCGGCAAACTTTGAAAATATTTAACACGCTTTACATAATAGCCATTGGCATAGCTGCTGTCTTTTTCAGCTGTTTGTTGCGCGTTGCCATAAAAAGGCAGTGAAAATAATAGGGCAATAAAAAATGGTCTCTTCATGCTATACAACTTTATACATTTCTTTAAACAGTTAATTGGCCGCAGCCTCTTCAGCTTCTTTTTGCGCCGGCATCAATGGTACCAGCCAGGTTACAATGAAGGCTGGAATTGTTGCAATCAATACCCAGATGAAAAATTCTTTATAGCCCAAATAATCGCTGAGCAGACCGCTGATCATAGATGGGATCATAAATCCAAGGTTCATCAGGCCACTTCCAAAAGCGTAGTGTGCCATTTTATATTTACCTGGTGCAATATTTTGCATCATAAACAAGATCAGGCCAACGAAACCATAGCCATAACCAAAATATTCTATAGCTACTGCCGATGCAATGATGTAGATGTCTTGTGGCATAGTAATGGCCAGAAACGCATAAGCGGCAAAGGGCAGGTTAAAAAATGCACATAAAATAAGTAGTGTTTTTTTGGTAAGGCCTTTATTTGAAACGTAATAACCCGCAACAATAGAACCCAGTACAAAGGCAATAGAACCAAAAACGCCGTAGAGTACCCCAATTTCAGAGGTGCTAAGGCCCAATCCACCAGATTCCCTTGATGCCTTAAAAAACAGCGGGATTATTTTAATTGCCTGCCCTTCGGCAAAACGATAAAAAACGATAAAACAAAGGCTAAACCAGATGTTCCTTTTTTGAAAAAAAGTAATGATTACATCTTTTAGTGTGGCAAAGCCATCTTTAACCGAGCTAACAGTTTTTACTTCATCTCCGCCCGGCAATACCCTCATGTTGTATAGGCCTAATGCCACCATGATCAGTCCGTAAGTAAACATGACCACCATCCAGGCATTATGAATGCCTATTTCCTTTTCCAATTGCCCGGCCAGGTACACCAGAACACCACCCGATAACACCTTGGCAATGTTATAGAAGGCACCTTGCCAGCCTACAAATTTAGCCTGGAGCTTCGGGCTAAGTTCATTTAAATAAACTCCGTCTGCCGCAGTATCATGCGTAGATCCGCTAATGGCAATAATGGTTAAAATGCCAATGGAAAAACTAAAAAAATGGCTCATCTGCAAGGTTAAAGCCAGCAGTCCGAATAGTAGGCCAGTAAAGATCTGGGTAGTATAAACGAAAAATTTCTTCGATTTATACATTTCCAGGAAAGGCCCCCAAAGTGGCTTAATGGTCCAGGGAAACATAATCAATGAAGTCCAGAATGCGATCTTGGTATCAGAGATGCCCATGTTCTTATACATGATAGAACTTGCTCCTGATAAGGCAACAAAAGGCAGTCCCATGGCAAACCATGTGGTTGGTATCCAGTAAATAGGGTTTAAATTTTTCGTATTAATTTTCGACACAGTATGGTTTGTTTAGATAATTCAGTTTGATCAGGTTCTCCAAAAAAGATTCTTTTTTGTACAATAAACAGTAATAAGGGATACAATCCCGGTAAATATCAGTCCCCTTAAAAATCCACCCGCAGGCCAGCCAGCCACTGCATCGAGCCACAAACCGGCACCTGTAATTTTCAATAAAGGGATCAGCAATAAATTACCTGCCGTATAAGCCACCATCGGGTTTTTGCCAGTATCGCCCAGGTACCTGATCACTGGTAAAAAACATCCAAGTTTTTCAAAAATAGTCAATGCCATTAACAACAGAAAGGCAAGGCCGGCACAAACAAAATAGTAGCTAAAGGTAGAAATGTCTTTTTTTATACCACCTTCAAATGCTTCGAAGAACAAGCCCAATATTAAAAGATAAATTCCCGCAGCAGCTAACTTTTTGAATAAGGTCTGGTCTGCATTTTCTCCCATCTTTTTAAAAGTGATCAAAATGAAGGCAGACAACAACAAAGTAATGGCCATATTGGGTACCAGGAGTCTTGTATACAAACATACTACATTAACCATTAACAGCACCAGTCCAGCTGAAGCGATGCACAACAATGCCATCTTTCCGGTTAATATTTTACTTTTCTCAGCCTGTCTTGCCCGCTGTAATAACCACTCCCCTGCAAAAGTTCCCGGCAATACTATGAACAGGTATTTAAGGTAGTAAAATTTGTACATCCAAGCTAAGGGCGACCAGTTAAATAACACACTGTTCCAGGAGTTCAATTCGTTTGCGGTAAGCAGCACTGCCATTATAAGGGGTAAAATCCCAATTCTTAATAAAGGACGGTTACGTGTAAACCACCAGATGCTGGTTCCAAAAAACGCCATATTGGCCAGTACAATGATAATGACGTCACTATTATCCAGATTAAAGCCATTTTTAAACGGATAATACAGCAAAAAAGCGGCAGCTAAACTAAAACTGAGCACTTTAATAATTACATATGATACTTTCCCTGTTAGTTCCGGTAACCTTGCATACATTGGAAAAAGCAATAGAAAGCAACCTATAGAAAGCAAATACTGTTGCCATCCGGCATTTGCAGTCATTACCCAAGCCCTTGCATAAAAGGTGAACAGGGCAAAAACAACCAGCAGCAAATAGCGCTGTATGATTTGTGCGGCAGTTTTAATCACCGGCTGTACTGCAAGCTTCTTATGCAGGGCCAGAGGGATAGCAGCGCCCATTGTAAACAGAAAGAATGGAAAAACAAGGTCTACCCAGGTTATTCCCGGAAGTTCAGGCTTAAAAATATGGTAAGGTGGTGGTACCTGGGCATGGTACATCCAGCTTGGTAAAACTCCAAAAGAAATGCTGCTGCTCAATACCATTAGTAGTATGGCCAGCCCCCTCAGGGCATCGAGGCTATGGTTTCTTGTGATAACCTCCATGTATTATTTCTTTTTTATAACAATTGCACTCATGACCGGCCTTTCTCCTGCTGCGTCACTTGGCTTTACAGTCTGCTGGCCATTTACCATCATGGTTGTGGAACCTCCACCGTCAAGATTTACTGCGCCGACACATCCCATTTCTTTCATCAATGTAGCAAGCTCAGCCAGATTTAATCCTGTACCACCTGCAGAATTGTTACCTTCTACGGCCAATAGGATCACCTTTCCTGTAGCCGTATAGCCAATTGCAGAACGTGCCCGTGATGAAGTGTTGTCTATATCTATCAGTTCCTGCTTATCGGTTACATTCACCTGGTTGTTTTTAACCAACATTGGCGACCCGCCGATGGCACTTGTAACGTTCCATATTGTAGCTCCGGCCGGGCTGCTTACACCTGGCTGCGCTGCAGGTGCGGTATTAATTTCATTTGCCGCAGGTGCCGTATAGCTATATACCACACCATTTCCTGTGCCTACATTATACACCCAGCTTACATCGGTAGTACCATCTGCAGCCATACCAAATGTAGCCCTGGTTGGATAATAGGCTGTAGAAACAGTGTTATACGTTCTGTTCAGCGATTTTATGTTTGGCGCAAGTACAGCATTGTTGTACATCACGAGGCTATAGGAAGCATTGGTCCCAAAAAAACCTCCGTTTAAACAAACGTATTTTGTACCCGCTTCCTGGGCGTATAAATCGCTCACTTTTTTATTCGCAGCAGGTAGTACTGGTTTAAACTCTAAATCTGACGATTTCGGATCAAATACTACACAATAGGCATTCATTGCCTTGGTATTATAGGCTGCGGTTCTTTTGTAAACTTCTATTCCTTTCGGAAAACCGCTCATCAATGAAGTAGCTTTAACCCAGTCTGAAGGTAATTTGATCAACTCCTCCTCTACAACAACTACCAGATCTGGTTTGGCAGGATCCTTTTTTCCTGAACAGGAAGTTAGCAGCATACCTGCCATAAGGGAGTAGCTGAATACATGCTTAAAAATGCCCCTGATGTTCATACTACCGCTTTAATCCTTCTCTTAGTGCATTCCAAAGCGGCTGTTTAAGTCTGTTGTATTGGGGTGCGTATACGTGCACCACATCAAATAACATTACCCCACCGGTGGCATTCGCACGGATGTATTTAATGGTATTACTGATTGCCTGTTGGTTTGGCCAGTCTACATTCCCCATATCTATACTGCCATACAAAGGCATTTTATTACGTGTGATGTATTTTCCACCTTTTAAAGAGCCTTCTACACTCCACCAATGGTAAGCCAGGTTTGCAGTTGCAGGGTTGTCTGCCAACATCAGCTGGGTAAAGTAGTTACCGGTCATCAGCAGGTCCAGCTGTTCTGCATAGCCTGTTTTATTGTAATCTGGATACGCCCAGTCAAATCTGATTTCGCTATCATTAAACGGGTCGTACTCTTCACTGGCCCAGTTTACACCTACCTGGTAATAAGTAGTATACCAGGCACCTACATAAGTACCAAATTTCACAGCAGGTTTTACACTTTTAACTGCAGCCCGGGCTTTGACAAAGAAATCGTGAATAACAGTTGTCCTGTAAATCAGCCATCTTTTATAATATTTTCCTGTGGCATTTGGTAATACCTGATCGCCAGAAAGCTTCCAGCTGGTAACGATATCCGAAGGGAAGTTCATTTTCTTGGCTTCAGAATCCTGGTATTTATTTTCCAGGAACTTGATAAAATCATTCTTACTGAAATCAGAAAAATCAGCAGTTATATCAGTATAACGTGCATAATCGAGGATCATTCCATCAATTTCATATTTACCTACTATTTCTTTAATGATGTTCAGCGCTCTTTCCTGTACAGCAGGTATAGCCGGATTTACAAAACCATTTTTACCTGTACCGGTAACCGGAACCCTGTTGCCGTTCACGTCGCATACAATAGACTGGTACTCATCCCTCCAAAGCGGATCTTCGAACACTTTACCCCTGGATTTTCCGCGTTCCCCCTCTACAAAAGTTACGATAGAAGCATACACTTTAAAGTTTCTTTTCCTCGCCTCTTTGATCATAAAACCAACGTAATCCACTCCAGCTGGTATGGTTTTTCCATCCTGTGAAGTAAGGTACTCACTATAATTACTTGGATACATGGTAAGTCCGGATGAACCCTTAACGTCAATTACCAAACCGGTAACTCCAACATCCTTCAGGGTATCCAATGTTGTTTTGATCATGGAAGTATCACTTAAACGGCCATATGTACCAAAAACATTTGAACGTGCATCTACCCAGGCCAGGGCCTCGTCTCTGCGCTCTTCAACAACAGGTGGCTTTTTTTCACCTTCATCTTCCGGTTTTGTTGAAGGTGATTTTTTACAGGACGACAGACTGAAGAGTCCAATCAATATTAAGCCTAAATTGATATGAATAAACTTTTTCATAATTAATTCTTTATGATGGTAAAAAGGCCAACCGCATCTTTAAGATTGCGATTGGCCGGGTTAATCGTTTTATTAAGGCGTGTACTTTGTAAATTCGTGTGCCATAATTCCTCCGTTGGTAAGCAGCATATATACTTGCATGCGCTCTTTATCTGCCGAGAAAGCAATACAGATATCTCCAGTACCATTTGCATTCGCATTAGCGCCTATAAATTCTTCGGAGTTGTAAATATTGAATGTTGAATACCGGGGATCTGTCGGGGCCAGACTGATTTTCGAGTTTTCGGTAACATCGAACAGACCAAGAACGGCATTGTTGTAGCTATAGGTTTTTACAAATTTTTGTACAGCAAGGTATTTCGCATTGTTAAATTCAACATAATCTGTAGCAAAATGGAAAATTCCAAATACTGTAGTGGAATTGTTAAAGCCATACATCCTTTCATGGGTAACGCCATTTACCAGACCAATTTCAAACTGATAGTTGATAAAATAATTGGTATTTGCATCCGCAGAAGTTGGCTGTGCATCTGCATTATAGCCCATAAAGCTGGCTGCCCCCCCTGTTACAGATTTGTAAGTAATTACCTCAGGTGTGTTGCTTACCAGTACTCCATTTGCAATTCTCCATTTGTAAATGACAGACGACTGTCCGCCTGGCGACATGATCACTGCATTGGTATTGAGGTCACCATATACATTTACCCTTCTGCCTACACCACCGTCGCCGGTAATTCCGGCAGGGTTATTATTCGTCCAGTCGATTACTTTAACCGGGGTAGCATTGATATTGCTCCATTTGTACAACTGGAACTTACCATTTTTAGCTGCATAAGTAGTACCCAGTAAATTACCACCCGCATCATGTACCACCTGGAAAGAAAGTGCGCTAAACGGAAGCGGTAAATCTTTCACATAAGCACCGGTAAACCTGTTATAAACCTTGTAAACCGATGGGTTTGTTCTTACTACAGTAACCATGTAATCTCCGGTTATGGCCAGTGATGTTTCATTATTGCTGGTAAAACCAAGTTCACTTGCAGTTTTGGTCCATAACCTCCTGTTTATACCTACACCATAATCCAGTTTAACCGGCTCGGTAGCTTTAAGTGTATATGTTTTTTTAGACCCGTCTACTCCCGTTATTACCAATGGTAAATTCTGTGACAAATTAATTGAGGTGCCATTTCCAATTGAGCTTGTAGAATGCTTACTGATGTTTATGTTGAATTTCACATTAGAAACGTCGGTTCCGGGTAAAATGTAAAACAGCACATCCGAATCTTTGATCACAGCTTCTACCTGCTGTACACCTGCACCTGGGTTATATTCTATCTGGGCATTGGTAATGGATAAGTCTCCAACCTTACGGGAAACCACGATATATGACCTGGCGTCTCCTGATCCCGGGGTAATGGTCAGTTTAAATGGTTTCGACACATCCTGCACCGAGCCTAAAGCAGGCGTAACCATGGCGTCAGAAGGTACGGTAGAGCGAAGGATCACTTTGGAAAGGCTTACTTCATTATCCGAATTTACAGGATAAAAATAGGGGATATCAAAATAGATTGTATCCTTATTTGCACTAAAACGCGGTTCAAACAGGCGATCTTTTCCTGAACCTTCCAGGGTAGCAAAAATATCTGCAAGTTCATTACTGGTATTTCGTACCACTTGATCAGCCTTCTTACAGGAGCTTAGCATCATACATGATAATGCCGTAACTGTAAATGCTAATGATAATTTTTTCATTATTAAAAATTTAATGTTATGACCAGACATTACCATCCTTTGATTTGAGAGATGGCATTATTTCTTAAAACTTCATCTAATGGAATAGGGATATAATACAGCGGCGTTGTAAACTGACGGTTGGCATTATCTACCGTGACGGTTGTATAGGTAACACCTGATCCGCTTGGTGTTAGTTTGTGTCCGGTAAAGCGAATATTATTCAATGTGATGTGTGCTTTTCTCCATCTTCTTAAATCCCAATAGCGATGGCCCTCAAAAGCAAGTTCTATGATGCGCTCATGTTCAATCGCTTTCATCATCTCAGGGGCTGTTTGAGAAGGTGTGTTTGGCAAGCCTCTTTTATTCCTCAGTTCATTTAATGATATTTTAGCACCTGGAATGTCGTTGATCTTTGTTTTTGCCTCGGCGTCGATCAGCAATACTTCTGCATAACGCATCTCAATCCAGCTTTGGTCGCTCTTGTTCACTACAATATCCATGTTTGTTGGGTCAAGCAGCTTTTTAGCATAATAACCCGTTACCGTTCTTTTAGCCTCGCCAGCACCATATTCTGTAAATCCTTCTATCACATCACCGGTAGTGGTATTCAGCGTTCTCCCTTTCCAGGACGAACCGTTGAACAGAATTGTGGCATTGAACCTTGCCTCTCTGTTGGCATAAGGATTTGCTGCCATAACCGGGTTAGACCAGGAGAATGCTGAGCCATCACTCATTTCAAATTCATCAACCAGATTTGCAGTAGGCACACCATAAACCAATGCTGTTGAATTGTCTTTTGGGGGAACAAAGCCCAAATCGTATTGATGGGTAATTTTTGGTCTTACAAAATCGATTTTAAAAATTGCCTCTTTTGTATTCTTATTTGTAAATATAGAAGCAAAGTTGGGATCAATTGCGTAAATGCCCTGACTGGCAAGCTTTTTAACTTCATCTGCCGCATTAGAAGCATTGGTATAATATGTCGTCGCCTTCGCTGCAGGTACACCGGTCAGCGGATCACTGTTAAATTGCTTTTTATCATATTCTGCAATAGAAGCAGCATACAGCCATGTTCTCGCCAGCATACCATAGGCAGCACCTTTGGTTGCCCTTCCGGAATTTGCGGCATCCCAGGTAGGCGGAAGAAATTGGGCAGCAAATGCAAAATCTGCAGCAATAAAATTATAGCAATCGTCTTCGCTTGACCTCGGCATATCCTTATTTTCAGTACCTGCAAGTTTATCCAGCAACACCACACTTCCATGGAGTTTTACAAGCCAGAAATAAACGTAGCCACGAATAAACCTGGCTTCTGCCTCAAATACTTTTTTCGTATTGTTGTCCAGTCCTTTGGCCTTGGTATCCAGACCGTCCAAAAATTCATTTATTCTTCTGATCCTGGTATAACCTGCAGACCAGTAGTTTAGCTGCGGGCCGGCGGCACTTACGCGAGATGCATCTGAAGCCAGGATATTTACAGTACCATTACCGGAAACACCAGATGAATATTTCATCAGGTCGGTTAATGCATCGGTAGCATTGTCATATCCTATCGGGAATGTTCCGAATTTAAATGTGTTAAATTCATTGTACATTCCAATAATGTAAAGCCGTATGTTTGCAGGGTTCTGATAAACAGCAACATCAGTATATCTGTCGCCAGGTTCTGTATCTATTTTACATCCGCCCATGGCCAAGACCATACCGGCTATTAAAAATGATTTCTTAGTAAATTTTATATATTTTCTCATGGCTAAAAGATTAAAAGGTTAAATTAACACCACCTGAAACCAATTTTTGCTGCGGATAAAATCCGTTGTTAACGTTAGGCATTTCAGGATCCAGGTATTTTAGCTTATCCCAGGTGAACAGGTTAAATCCTGAAACATAAAAACGAACCCGCTCTATTTTAGAATTAAATACCTTTTTAGGTAAGGTATAGCCCAGCTGAATAGACTTTAACCTTAAATAGCCATTTTTTATAATAAAACCTGAGTTCTGATTGGCATTATGTGGTGAAAGTGATACCCCACCAGAAGTTAACCTAGGGTACTTTGCATTAGGATTATCAGGTGTCCAGGATTGCTCAACCAGGTAATATGGAGAGTTTCCGTAGCCGTAAAAGGTTTTGGTAAACGGACTGTTGTCTTCAATTCCCGAAGTACCCGATGAACCTTCATACAAACCACCAAGTGCCAGACTGGATAATGCGGCACCTTGGAACAAGGCAGAAAAATCAAATCCTTTGTAACTGGCCTGCAGGTTAAGCCCGTAAGTAATTTCTGGCAGATTGCTTTTTCCTATTGTGGTCATATCTGCATCTCTTGTAATGCGGCCATCGCCATTCAGATCCCTGTATTTAAAGTATCCCGGAGCAAGGAAACCTGCACTTGGAGAAGTGCCATTTCTGGCTTCTTCCCAATTCTGGTAAAAACCATCTACAACAAAGCCGATCTTTTCTCCAATTGGTCTTCCTGTACGTTTTTGCCATGCCGGAAGGTTTTGGTTCTCATTGATCCTGATGATCTTGTTACGTGCCCAGTTAAAGTTACCGGTAACAGAATAGTTAAAATCACCTACATTATTTTTGTGTCTCAATTGTAGATCAAAACCACGGTTATCACTAATACCATCATTAAAGGTAGAAGGGAAATTACCACCCAGTGAAAGCGGGTAAATTGCACCCCTGCCGGTTAAAATATCTGTAACTACGGTATAAAAATAATCAAAGTCCACACCCAGTTTACCATTCCATAATTCAGCTTCAAAACCAACATTCGTCATGTGGTGCTTCTCCCAGGTAATATTCCTGTTTGGAGGGGTAAGTGTAGACAGTGAAGCTGAAGGAACACCTCCAATTACATACGATGCGTCATTGTAGCCAAAACTGTTTAAGTAAGCAAAACCAGTTTGCGTACCATCTTTACCCAATTCACCATAGGACGCTTTGATCTTCAGAAAGTTCAGTGTACTTTTTAGACCCGAAAAGAAATTCTCCTCACTCGCTATCCAGCCGATACCTCCGCCCGGGAAATATCCCCAACGGCCCTGCTCAGGGAAATTGATCGAAGCATCTGCCCTGAAAGCAGCTTCTACCAGGTATCTGTTCTTATAACTGTAATTGATCCTTCCTACATAACCTTGCCTGGCGTTACCACCACTTGATCCTGTAGGGCTAATAAAATCAGTTGCTACTGAACTTCCAAAATCCAGTTCCTGCAAGTCGGTCAGTGCAAAATTTCTTGCTCCCGCAGAGAAAAGATTTGATTTATATCTAGACCATTCATATAAAGCAAGGGCAGTAAAAGTATGCTCTTTAAAGGTTTTGGTATAATTCAGGCTTGGCTGAAACGACGTTCTGTTGTTCTGGCTATAGCTTTGGCGTAAGGTGGTTACAGTTATTCCCGGAGGAGTTTGTATCAATGCAAAGTTACCTGTTGTTTGCCCCCTTAACCTACCCATAAGCGAATAAGGTGTTAACCAGCTTTTATTTTCAGTAGCATTCTTGTCATAAGAAGTCAGCAACTTAGCACTAAGTCCGTCTACCCAGGGCACTTTTACATTAAAAATTAATGTGCTTTGAAACACATTTGTTTCTCCATGCTGATAACCTGATTGTTCAACAGATGCAATTGGGTTTACATAACCAGCATTGCTCTGATAAGCTGTGGGTATACCATTTTCTGCATACATTGGCATGTTTGGCAATGTTCTTACCGCCTGATAAAAAGGGTTCATATAGGCCGAATTGTCTGGAGAAATACCTGGTGTATTTACCTTTTGCATCCTTGCCCCCAGATCCAGCTGAACAGAAAATATGCTGTTGATCTGTGCATCCACATTTGTACGCAGGTTGTATCTTTTAAACCCGGTATTCTCAACAATTCCATCCTGGTCCAGATAGCCCAAATTAGAAAAATACTTTACCTTCTCTGATCCTCCTCTTAAAGTAACGCTATGATTTTGGGTTAAGCTTGATTTACCAAGCAGCATACCTACCCAATCGGTATTTCCCAAAAGAGGATTGGTATTTGTGCCATTTCTTAATGCATCTATCTGTGCCTGGTTATAAGTTAAAGGAGCAGGGTCCATCCCAACATTGATGCGATAATCATTATCCAATACCTCTGACCTGGAAAACCAGTCCATATAATCCGGTCCATCAAGAAACTTGGGAAATCTGGTATTCGTATTTCTGGTTACAGCGCCATCATAAGTAATCTGCGGAGCCATTGCTTTTCCTCTTTTGGTAGTTACCAAAATGATACCATTTGCAGCCTGCAAACCATAAACTGCCAAAGCCGATGCATCCTTTAATACTGTGATGGTTTCAATCTCATTGGGATCTAATTGTGCAAAGGGGCGCTCTACCCCATCTACTATTGCAACAGGCCCCTGTGACCCTGCATAGGTGGAAGTACCCCTTACACGAATAGAGGCATCATCTGCACCCGGCCTTCCTGATTGCTGCAAACTGCTTATACCAGGCAAACGACCAGCCAGCATATTGGTAAGGTTCATGGTTGGCGCCTGCTTTAAATCTGAACTGGTAATTTGCGCTACAGATCCGATAACATTAGATTTTTTTTGCGTGCCATAGCCCACCACAATCACTTCATCAAGCTGCGAATTGGATTCCTCGAGTATTATGTTTGCAGTTGTTCCTGTTACAGCAAATTCCTTTGGTATAAATCCGAGATAAGAAAATGTCAGCGTACTTTGTCCGGCCTCCAGCGATATGGAATATTTACCATCGCTATCTGTAACCGAACCTTTACTCGCATTTTTAACTTTTACCGAAACTCCGGGGATGGGTTTACCACTTTTATCCGTGACCGTTCCGTTAACTGTTCTTGATTGCGCATAAGCCGCAATATTGAAACAGAACATACAAAGCAACACAGGCAAAATCATCCATGGCAGCTTTTCTCTTTTTGTAAAAAATTTCAACATAAGGTTAGGGTTCTTGTTTATTTGGATTATTAATTAAATTAAATCGCCACTAAAATTGACCTGCTTTGCAAATGGGTTTAAGTACCCATCAAGCAGTACCGCCAGCTCACCTCTCTTTATACCATTACTTTGTATTTCATCCTGCTTTTCATGCAGCTTTTGCAGATCTGCTGTTACCTTTTGAAGGGTAATCGATTTATCCAGTCTGGACATCACCTGAGTAAAAAAATCTACCCCCAGGTCCTTTCCAGACGCTGCAATATCCGAAACCTCAGGGTAGTAGGTTTTCAGGCCATTGATAAAATCCAACTCGCTAATGAAATGATGTGGATAAAACCACATTTGATTGGCCCATTTATAGGAAATGCCGGTTCCTTTCAGGATACCTGTAGCCCCAATCCTTTGTATCGCCTTAAAATTAACATCCGTTGGTTTAACATCTATAAAAGGCATCAGGTAGGCATTGCTGTTTAATAAAGCCTCCTGTACCTCCCTGATGTTGACATCTGCAGGTTGCACAGATTTTTTAATTGCAATTGCAGCTAAGGCACCTGCTGCCTGCCCAATTCCTAAAACAACGGGCTGTAACCTGGTAGCTCCGGCCACAATATTTGAAGCACCAATACTTTTTTCTGCTACAATCAATCCTTTTTCTGTTTTTGGAATAAGTGTCCCCAAAGGGACATTATAAGCCGGTATTTTTATTTTTACAAAATCGATAGCCGGTGCCTCAGGATTTTTTAAATGATGATGATCAATGGTATAGTCGCCCACAATTACTCCGGTACGGTAATAAGGTTTTGCCTGCCCGTAAGGCTGGGCAACATAAGGCACGGTGAGCATGGTCAAAGCGTCTAACCTTCTGGATTCTCTGTAGTAAGGAATCATCGGCAATTTATCTTTTGTCGGAAATTCATCATCGGCAAGGCCCAGATTTTTAAAGCCCATTGCCGTTTGCAGATAATAAATAAATCTTAATGTGTGTAATTTTGCTTCTTTTAAATCAGCAACACGATCTTTCGCATTTTTTTCAACGACGTTTAAATAAATATCATTTCCATGTTTGGGCCAGTTGATCATGTACTTTCCATTTGGAAGTTTGCCATAAGTGATCATCCGGTTACAGTCTATAACAGGTGTATTATCTTTTGATGCCGGATCCGAAACGTCACAGCTATGTTCAAAAATCTCAGGGCGATAACCTGCAGGCTTTGAAATTGTCCGGTCAGCATCCTTTCCATAATCTTTAAGTATAGCCACATAGGTCATGTCCTGAATGATGCCGTTTGCCTTTTCCGGAGCAAACGACTCCCCTAAATCAAATCTGCTGTCCATACCAAGCCTGTAAGGCACTTTTAGATAAGCCATTACATCACCTAACTCCGTTGCATCAATAATCAGGTCTGCATTAACAATCACTGGCTTTCCCTTTACCGCAACCTCAACGCTCCACCTGTTACCCCTGCGCATGATATTTTTCCATGAGCTGCGGTACCAGATGGTTAAATTTGGATTTACGGCCAGTTCTTTCAATATCTTGTTGCCTTGGGCAGGTTCAAATAAGGTATTACTCACCCAACCGGTTTCTACAGCTTTTGGCCCGCCATAATGATCATATAATTTTTGCCTGAATTCTCCCCATAAACCTGATGGCATATTGTGATTGCCATCTATTGCCGAAACACCGGCCGAGGTGAGCATGCCGCCCAACCAATCCGTCTCTTCGATGAGCAACGTTTTTACCCCCATCCTGGATGCCTGGATCGCAGCTGTGGTTCCACTGGCTCCAGCGCCAATGATGAGCAATTGCACATCATTTACTGGGCCTGCTGCAAAAACTGCTCTTTCTGCTGAAAGCAACAATACACTAAACAATAGAATGTGTCTTAAAAAGTAAAGCATAATATCAACTGTAAGTTATTTTCGTTTGGATAGAATGTAAATGTAATAACTTTTTTAAAATTATTAAAAACAAATGCAATATTTATTAAAATATTTTTAATAAGTCAAAAAACAAGCTTAAAAATAAGTAGAAATAACATTTCAGTTTCATCATAATAAAAAAATACAATAAACAATTCGATAAATAAGATAAATGTTTTCTTTAACTTTGCAGTTACGCAATAATTATTAAACAATAAACCTAATGATTTGTATATTATTTAATAAGTTACTAACCCAGTCCTACCAAAACGCATCTGCATGAAAACAGCCTTCTTTAATGAACACGATGAAAATATGACCGGGGTTGCTTATAAAAACATCCACATCAGAAAAACCATTGTAGCTTATTTTGCAGATACCGGAAATGCTACTATAGCAGACCTTTGCAAAGAGACCAACCTGAGCGTACCTAAAGTAACTACACTAATTACCGAATTGATAGCAGAGGGACTGGTAAAGGACTTTGGAAAAGTTGGCTCTACTGGTGGACGAAGGCCAAATATATACGGACTTGTTCCTGACTCTTGTTTTTTTCTGGGGGTTGACGTAAAGCACAATCACATTAACATCGGCCTGATCGACCTGCAAAAGAAGCTGATCAAAATATCTAAGGATGTACCTTATAATCTAGAAAATACAGCAGAATCTCTTGCCGCACTCTGCGAACTCATAAAGAATTTCATTAAAGAATCAGCAATTGCCCGTGAAAAAATACTGGGACTTGGGTTAAACCTTTCGGGAAGGATCAATTATGCTACCGGTTACAGCTATAGTTTTTTTCATTTTAATGAAGACCCGCTAAGTAACCTACTGGAAAAAGAACTCCATTTAAAAACCTATCTCGAAAATGACTCGAGGGCTATGGCTTACGGTGAGTTTAACTGTGGGGTTGTCAAAGAAGAAAAGAACGTTTTGTTCTTAAATTTAGATTATGGTCTTGGTATGGGCGTACTGATTAACAACGAACTGTACTATGGGAAATCCGGCTTTGCCGGGGAAATCGGACACATCCCTTTGTTTAACAACGAAATCATCTGCCATTGCGGAAAAAAAGGCTGTCTGGAAACCGAAGCTTCAGGAAGGGCATTGATAGAGCTATTTAAAGAAAAACTGCTTGCCGGCTCCTCTACCTCATTAAATAAAACTGCTGAAGATAACATTCAAATGCAGGACATCATCAATGCAGCAAACAACGATGATGTCCTGTCAATAGAACTGATAGCCAAAGTCGGCGAAAAACTTGGACGGGGCATAGCACTGCTCATCAACATTTACAACCCCGAGCTGGTTATCCTTGGTGGCGCACTTGCCTCAACCGGCGAACACTTACACCTACCCATAAAGAGCGCTTTAAATAAGTTCTCATTAAGCCTTGTAAACAGTGACACGCAGTTAAAACTATCAAAACTCGGTGAAACGGCAGGCGTTATTGGCGCCTGCCTGCTGGTTAGAAAAAGACTTTTAGAATATTCTGCCTGATTATTTTACCAGGTCCATATCTACCGGAACAAATACCAGCGGGGTTGGCAAACATGATGCACCTGGCGGGGAATAGGTAAATTTAATTACCTGCTCTTCCCCATTCTTTGCTGGTGGAAATACCTGGATCAAAATGACTTCAGGCGCACCTTTAGTCGCCAACCTGTCGTTAGGTAACTGAACAATCCCTTCATTAAATTTTCCTTTACCTACAACCATGGTTGCCGCCATGCCATTACACCATTGATTATCTCCCGAACGGGAGTTCCAGGTAACCAGGGCCAAACCTTTACCATCCGTACTTTTCCATTTCATTTCCATATGATAGATCACCCCATAATTTCCGGCAAGGGTAGACTCCTTTCCACTCGTACCCTCCACACCTAATACCCAGGGATCTTTAACCCCGTCAGCCACAACAAATTCAGCCGCACCATTTTTTGTATCCAGTACATCAACAGCTGTAACCTTATAATTACTTACACCAAACAATCCTCTTCCGGCATTTTTATGCCCGGTAGGAATAACTGTTTTTATTCTCTTTAAAGCTACAGGCCCCGGAGTGTTAAGATCCGTCTGAATGATATTGATTTCTCCCGGCTGATCGATTACAAAATCATAAAAACCATGCGTTAGCTCATCATATTTTACCACATTACGCTCCAGCTGCTCATCTATGGCGATCGCTGCACCAGGCTCAACCACGCGCACCTGCTCATTTCCATTTGAAGCAAAATAATCGGCTAGGCCCTGTTTACCAATCTGAAAATAATTTGTACTTGGCTTCTGGGATGAATACTTCAGCATACGGATGTGCATTTTTCCCTTACCTGTATTTTTGATAACAGCGGTTATTTTACGGTCAATCTTTACCGGATCTTTAACTCCATTTACATTGTACACATACAACCTTACCGCCCCTGGCTGTACAGCTTCCTTTAAAGCAATCCCCTCAGGTATCCTTATATATTCCGGATCATCAGAAATGATAAACTGTGGCCCGGGCAAAACCACCTTATTGTACTTAATGTCGGCGGGTTTAATCGCAAAAAAATCCTTTAACAAAACAACGTTTCCCTGTTTAGCTTTCAACAGACTTATTGCTTCTTCAGATTTAATTGTTTGTGCATTCAGCTGCATGGTTCCGCAAATAATTGCCAAACCTAATGTAATTTTCAAGTTTTTATATCTCATAATTAATTTGTGTGCTTCTGTCAAATTCCGCTAGCTTTTATTAGCCAA
This sequence comes from Pedobacter sp. AK017, assembly GCF_014200825.1. NCBI lineage: Bacteria > Pseudomonadati > Bacteroidota > Sphingobacteriia > Sphingobacteriales > Sphingobacteriaceae > Pedobacter > Pedobacter sp. AK017. The sequence goes on along the minus strand of NZ_JACHCW010000009.1, from coordinate 129,461 downwards.
CTCATAAAAAAAATCAAAATGCGCCCTTATACTTTTAGACCAGTAAGCGCCGGTATGCCCTCCTGGTTTAGCAATATAGGTAGCCTTTATTTTCAGTTCATCACATTTCTGCCTGAACTGGTTATTAGCCTTATATAAGTAATCTTCTGTACCACAATCAAAAATCAGGGTCTTTTTCAACTCTTTAATACTTTCGAGCCTGTTTACAGGCGAATATTCATCAAATGCCTTGTTATACTCTGTATAAGAACCAAGTAAATCAGCTATCGTGGTCTTTTTAAAACCGGAATGCCTTAAATTCAGCACCCCAGAGGTACTACCAGCACTTAAAAATACATCCGGATGATTCAAAAAAAGATACATGGCACCAAAACCTCCCATGCTGAAACCTGTAATAAATAATTTTTCGGGGTCTGTTTTATAAGCACCGGCTATTTTTGGCATCAACTCTTTCATAAAAAAGTCTTCATACTGCACACTGTCCGCGTTAGGCGAGTTCATATACCAGCTCTTCTTTAAACCATCAGGACATACCACAATAAAATTATAAGTATTGGCAAGCTGCTGCAGATCTGCCAATTTACTCCATGACCTATAGTCAGCTGAATGCCCATGCAGCAAATATACCACAGGATACTTCAGCTCTTTATTATAAACAGCAGGTTTATAAACCAATATGCTATCGCTAGTTTTAAGACTAGCAGATTTGAGCACCATAATATCCTGCGCCTTTACAAATAAAAACTGAAACACCAGAGACAGCAAAAACAAGTATGTAAATTTATTCGTCATTTTAGATTACAGCTGCTAAAAAGCTATTTTATAGTTTTAATTACTTTTTTAATTTTAATTAAAAAGTTCAACCTTGCAATTCCAATAGTATTAATTACCCCGCTTTTTAAATAAAACTTAGCATTAATATTTACCAATGGCCAAAATCTGTTTTAAAGATGATTTAACCAAAGCTTATCAAAAGGAATGTGAATATAGATATATTTTAATAACTCACAAATAATTAATAATATTATTTATAAATAATAGTAATAAATTAATTTTTAAACATAAAATTTGGATACTTAAAAATATTATACACTCAAGTATCTATAAAAAGAATTAAGCAATAAAAATTACAGACCTCATTTTTCTGCACTCCCGAAAAACTTTCCTCTGATTAGGAATAAATAGCGTTATTTTGCACGAATAACACCATTATAATCATAAAATTTTTAAAGAAGAATCTGTAATACACAAAATGGGAAAGACTTTTTTCGAAGAATTAAATAGTGAAAATGTAACAGGTGTTGCATACAAAAACGTTAGTCTCAAAAAAAATGTCATCAGCTATTTTGCCAACGTAGGCAATGCTACAATAGCAGATCTTTGTAAAGAACTGAATCTGAGTGCCCCTAAGGTCACTGCTCTTTTAAGTGATCTGATACTGGATGGCCTTATAAAAGATTACGGAAAAGTTGAGTCGACAGGTGGCCGAAAGCCCAATTTATATGGCCTTGTTCCGGATTCCGCTTTTTTTATAGGTGTAGATATCAAACAGAACCACATCAACATAGGTCTGTCTGACCTTCAAAAAAACCTGATCAAAGTATCGGAGAAGCTACCATACCATCTTGACAACAATAAGGAGTCGCTCGAATCATTGTGCAGCCTGATCATTGATTTTATTAACGAACTTACCATCCCTAAAGAAAAATTACTGGGCATTGGCATCAATCTGTCGGGAAGGATCAATTATGCAACAGGTTACAGCTACAGTTTCTTTTATTTTAACGAAGAGCCGCTCAGTAAGATCATCGAGACAAAAATAGGTATCCGTGTTTTTCTGGAGAATGATTCAAAATCGATGGCCTACGGAGAGTTTTCTGCAGGTGTGGTAGGTGCAGAAAAGAATGTACTTTTCCTTAATCTGGATCATGGAATTGGTTTGGGTATATTGATAAACGGACAGTTGTACTACGGTAAATCAGGATATTCAGGTGAGTTCGGGCACATCCCCCTTTTTGACAATGAGATCATTTGTCATTGTGGTAAAAAAGGCTGTCTGGAAACAGAAGCCTCGGGCTGGGCATTAACCAGAATGTTTAAGGAACGGTTATTGGAAGGCTCGTCTTCTATATTATCCCAAAACAATGCAAGTACAGCGGCACTGAAGATGGAAGATATCATTAACGCAGCCAATAACGATGATGTACTTGCCATAGAGCTGATTGCCAGAATAGGTGAAAACCTTGGTCGTGGTATTGCCTTGCTGATCAACCTGTTTAATCCTGAACTGGTCATTTTAGGGGGGAGCCTTGCAGCTACAGAAGAATACATCAGACTGCCAATCAAAAGTGCGATCAACAAGTACTCATTAAGCCTGGTAAACCAGGATACAAATTTAAAAATGTCGAAATTAGGTGAAAGAGCCGGGATTATTGGGGCATGTTTACTGGTACGCAACCGTCTGCTGTCACTCAGTTAGAAAGTAACCCTATATCTTTGTTTTACCTGACCATTAAACACTAATGTGGTAGTTTATTTTTAATGACACCGTAAAGATACGTACCTGCCAGTGCACCTATAATTACCACAATCATAGCCAGGTAACCATAGCCCAGGTTAACAAACATTGGGCCCGGACAGGCGCCGGTTAAGGCCCAGCCCAATCCAAAAATGACACCACCAATGATATAACGAAGGTAAGGTGGTTGTTTATCCTTAAAAACAAGGGGTAAGCCTTCGGTATCTTTAAGTTTAAACCGCTTGATGAGCCATACGCTTATTGTACCAAGAACTACCGCAGTACCTATAATTCCATACATATGGAAGGACTGAAACCTGAACATTTCCTGAATACGGTACCAGGATACTGCTTCAGACTTACTCATCACAATACCGAAAAGTATTCCTGCTAAAATAAATTTTACGGATTTCATCATTTTAAAATATGAAGGGCATAATCAACCATGTCATCATTAAGCCGCCAATAAAAAATCCCACTACAGCAAGCAAGGATGGCAATTGAAGATTTGAAAGACCAGAAATGGCATGTCCCGATGTACAACCACCTGCATACCTCGATCCAAAGCCAACCAGTCCGCCGCCTATAACCAGCAGAAAAAGCACCTTTGGATTACCCATTGCCTGTAAAGAGAACAATTCATCAGGATTTACCCCCCCGTTAAAACCAATTCCCAGGGCATTAAGATCTGTTACAGTTGCTGCAGATAAATCAAGCCCGGCAGGGCTGCTGAGCAATGTTGAAGAAATCCATCCGCCTATGATGGCGCCTACCAGAAAAAGCAGGTTCCAGCGCTGGGCCTTCCAGTCAAAATTAAAAAAACCAGTTCTTTTACCCGCACCTGCCATGCTGCAAATGGTGCGGAGATTGGAAGAAAAACCAAACGATTTGCCCCAAAAAATTAACATCAGCATAATCACTACGATCATTATGCCGGAAAAATACCAGGACCAGGGTTGTCTAATCAGTTCTATCATATCCATATTCCAGATCAGATCCTTGGTCTTTTCTTTTGATAAGTATGATTGGTTTTTATTTTAGGCGGAGGAGCGACTTCCTCCGAAATTTTAATATTCAATACCTGACCCTGATATTCTTCTCCATTTAACAAAGCAACTGCTTTCTCGGCTTCAGCCTGACTGGTCATTTCTAAAAAAGCATATCCTTTACACCGTTTAGTTATTTTATCGCGTACAACTTTAATGGTGTTTACCTGCGCACGGAGACTTATAAACATAACCAGATCCAATTCAGAAACGTCCGGCCTAAGCCCCCCAACAAAGATTTTAACCATAGTATGAAATAATATTTCCCGTGTAAAAATAGAAAATATATTGATATTGAGTGCATCAATAATTATTACAAACAGATTAAATCTGGCCTCTTTCTAAATATGCGCTTAGAGTAAATCCTTTAAATTAATTTCTAAAGTGTCTATTATTTCAAATAATGTTGAAATAGTATTGTCTCATCCTGATAAGACCTTATTCGATATACCTTTGGAATTGGTTAAGCGTTGGTAAACATTATGTAATGTGGGTGATTAAGGGTTGATAGACTCTGAACTGAAGCCACCCCTTAAGCTGGTGTTTAGCAAATGTAAGCAGCCCGAACACTCCCCGAAAGTATTGGCCGAGCAAATGGGTGTACTACCCTTGTACATCTGTATTGTAATATTCCACTAACCAGCGTCTTTTATGACGATTCCTTGCGCCTGACTTGTGCCTGTCCTCAGGCCAAGCACAAGGAAACCCGAACGTATCCTGGCTAGATCTATGGAAATTACAGGGGTGGGTATATTAGGATGGTGTAATTACTAACTAAAATTTTGAATACATATTTGACTCTCATTTAACGTAAAGAGTAATAAACAGCTAAAACTATCATTAATATTTAATGATCTAACAAGGTGTTCAAACGTTAAAATATATAATAAAGCCCCTCTTACGTCCTTAATTTTGAAATGATCATTTAATACACTTATAGTAAGCTTATTTGAATTAACTAATTCGGACAAATTATTTAATTCTGAAGTTAAAAAGCTAGTTAAGCTTTCTACAATAGAATAATATAGAGGGGTTTGTGCCTTTGAATTAAGATATAGAAGAGATGCACCGTTTGAAATTAATTTATCTACATATTCCTGATGGGTAGCATAATATTTTTTTAAAAGCTCATATTTTCTTTTCCGGATCAAATTAAGTTCTGACGGGACTTTAATGCTATCTTGTTCTTTAAACGTATATGTATGACGTAGACTGAGATAATAATTACATTTTAATAAATCAGCTTGAGTCAAATTTATTTTCTCACTCACAAATGTTAATAAAATAAGGCCAATTGAATAGTACCTCTCATCATCATGTATAATGTCTTTTCGTAGATATTTAATATAGACCTGACTTACTGATTTAGCAACATGCTCAAATCTATAATAAAAATCACTGTTCGGATTTTGTATATCAAATATACTTGTTGGAAGCGTTGACAAACTAATCCTATTCTTAGATTTGCTCATTAATACCTTTTTAAAGGCAGTAAAAACGTTCTCTCTCGAATAACTTGGGCTAATATTAAAAACGATGCAAATGTATTTTTTATAAATTCTAAAGCTTTGTTTGGGTGAAAGATAAAAATATGAGTAACAATGTTGCAAAATTGGGTCTGCAAGTACATCGTCTAAAATTGAGTGAATAAAATCAGTAATAGATATATTTTCATAGGTTAAATCCAAAACCAATTTATCTTTAACGTAATTTTCAGTATTAAATCTGAAAGGTTCAGACAAATAAAAGTCTATATAAGCACTTATACTTGATAAGTCATTATATCCCTCTTTTAACTTTGAAAATCCAGCTACTTCGATAAGCCGTTCAATAAAATGAGCATTTTTAGAAATTAAAAATCTTGGTTTATGTTTACCGTTATAGCTCCAGTTTGAATGCCTAAATACTTCGGCTTGGGAACATTGGAAAACAAACTCATTTAAAAGTAAAAATGCTTCCTTATATTCTAAAAGTTTATTAAACTGCGGCTGAATTTTTTTTAACTCATGCACAAAATTCTCATATGCTTTCTCATTAATTGTTTGAAAATTTGAACATGCTAATGAAACCTTTTGCTGTATTTGTTTTAAGAGCATATTTTTGGTATCCTTAATTATTTTACCATTTGAAATCATAGTAATTAATATTCCTTTTGGATCATAAAGCTCATCAAAAAGAATATTCTCTAAGTTTGAAAGTGGGATTTGAGTGAAATCAAATCTTTTTCCTTTAATTACAATAACAATTGGAGATATAACACTAAACTGTTCATCAACGATTACAACATCAATGTCACTCTGATTATTAACGGTATTATTTAATGAACTGCCAGTCCATATAACTCCCACGCATTTAGGATAATGGTAATTTACTACATTTAGTATGTCCTCGTCATTCATTGTACTGTTTTATGCTGTGAAAATAAGTGTATTATTTATACTTTAAAAATGTGTAATCTTTTTATGTCACTTACTCTTTTATAAGACATTGTATACTTGTTATATTTTTTTTACTTTCGTTAACAATTAATAATAGTAATGCTCATACAAATCTAAACTAAATTGTTAAAACGCTTTCCTACTGACCGCCAGTACGATTTGATGGACTGTGGCCCCGCTTGTTTAAAAATTATTGCGAAGTATTACGGCAAGTACTATTCAATGCAATATTTAAGAGATAAATGTGGTACAACACGTGAAGGAATATCATTTTTAGATCTTAGTTATGCCGCTGAAACGATTGGCATAAGAACTTTACCCATTGAAGCATCCATATACGATCTTAAAAATGTAGTTCCACTACCTTGTATTATCCATTGGAATCAAAGTCATTTTGTGGTTGTCTATAAGGTTACGAGCAAATTTGTTTTCATTTCGGATCCTGCACGCGGATTAGTGAATTATACCATTCAGGAGCTACGTGATAAATGGTATAACCCTGGCAAGGAAATAGGATCTTTAATGGTGTTGGAACCTCAGGCTGATTTTAAGCAAAGAGAAACCGGCGAAAAGATTGAGCGAAAAAAAACATTGGAGAATTTTCTCGGATATTTTACAAGTCATAAAAAGAGTTTTTTTAATCTCTTTGTAGTGATGCTATTGGTATGTATTCTTCAAGCATTTCTCCCATTCATCTCAAAAGCAGTAATTGATGTTGGTATTAGAACCCATGATTTAAATTTTATAAACTTAGTATTGATTGCAAACGTTACCATTTTAATCACCATTACTTTGTCAAATGCTATTAGGGATTGGATACTTCTTAATGTTACCTCACGTGTTAATCTTGCCTTAATATCTGATTATCTTATCAAATTGATGAGGTTACCAATAATTTTTTTTGAAAACAAGGCTGTAGGAGATATACTACAACGAGCAAATGATCATGAAAGAATTAAAAGTTTCATCATGAATAATTCATTAAGCCTTATTTTCTCAAGTATAACATTTTTAATATTTAGCACAGTGTTGTTGATATACAACAAGGTTATGTTTCTTATTTTTCTCATTGGAAGTCTTTTTTATATTTTATGGGTGTTATTGTTCTTAAAACTCAGAAGAAAATTGGATTGGGAGTACTTTGATCTTGTTTCACAAAATCAAAGCTTCTGGGTTGAGATGGTTTCTGCAATTCAAGATATAAAATTGAACAATTATGAAAGACAGAAAAGGTGGAAATGGGAAAAAATTCAAGCCAGGATGTTTAAAGTAAACCAAAAAGTGATGGTTATCTCAAACTGGCAATCATCTGGCGCTCAATTTATAAACAGTCTTAAAAATCTTTTAATAACCTTTTACTGCGCTAAAGCAGTCATTTCTGGAGAAATCACTTTCGGGATAATGATTTCAACTCAGTTTATAATTGGAATGTTGAATGCTCCATTATCTGATTTTATATCATTTATTATATCTGCCCAATCTGCCCAAATTAGTTTTTTACGACTAAATGAAGTTCATAAAATTCCTGATGAACAAGAAGAGGACCAATCTAATAATATCGTTTTGCCAGAAGATAAGAGCTTGTTAATTAAGAATCTAGTATTTCATTACAATACTAATGCACCGGCAATTTTAAAGAAAATAAATCTTTCTATTCCTTCAGGAAAAGTAACGGCTATTGTCGGGGATAGTGGCAGTGGGAAAACCACTTTGCTTAAACTTTTATTAAGAATGTACGAACCTACTTTTGGCGACATTTTTATTGGAAATATGAATATAAAAAATATTAACCTGAAGCAATGGAGAGATAAATGTGGCGTAGTACTTCAGGATGGAAAAATATTCAATGATACAATAATGAATAACATCATTTTAGATGATGAAAATATCAATTATGATAGGCTAAGGCTAGCTGTCAGTGCCGCAAATATTGGAACTGAAATAGAACAACTACCTAAAAGCTATAATACTGTAATGGGAGAAATGGGAAGAGGATTAAGTGGCGGACAAAAACAGAGAATATTAATTGCCAGGGCCTTATATAAAAACCCTGAATATCTTTTTTTAGATGAGGCGACTAATTCTCTTGATACTATTAATGAACTAAAGATTATTAAGGCATTAGATGAGCTTTTTAAAGAGCGAACTGTAGTTGTAATAGCACATCGGCTCAGCACAATAAAAAAAGCAGACCAAATTATTGTTTTTAAAGATGGATTTATTGTAGAAGTGGGGAATCATAGTTCACTGATGCAAAACAATGGTCAATACAGTAACCTCATCAAATCTCAGTACGAAGGTAACCAACTTGAAAATTTAACGCACAAAAGTAATTTTGAAAAATTTGCCGACCTAATATAGTAATGAAAACTCCTGTAAAAAAAAACAAAATGCTTAAACAAAGAAGTGAGCAGATAGATGACATTATAGAAAGAATTCCTACAAAATTTGGCATATGGGTTACGGGTATTATATTATCGATATTTATGTCACTTCTTCTATTTACATGGCTTATACAATATCCAGATACAGTAAGTGGAAATATAACAATCCGCTCTCAATATGCACCTATTAAACTTGTAGCAAATTCAAGTGGCAAACTATCTTTGTTCAATTTTAAATCGAAATCTGTTTTACAAAGTGGTGATTATATAGCTATAATTCAGAATTCAGCTAATACCAATGATGTTAAACTTATAAAACAATTACTTGATAAATTCGACATCAAAACTTTTGGGTTGGACTTAATTAATTCATTACCCAGAAATGCCTCAATGGGAGAGATTAATGTTAAATACTATAATTTTTTATTGGCTTTAAAAAAATATTCTGATTACAACCAAGGAAATTTATTTAAAAAACAAACAAACGGATTAAAAACAAAGATTGAACAGTTGCTGACATCAAAGATGAATACGGAGCTACTAAAACTTACGCGTACAAAGAATATGGCAATCTATTATAAGGCCCATATTAAAGATTCTCTATTATTACTAAATAAAAATGCTACAGAGTTAGAATTTGACAGGAGTCAGCTTTCTTATTTAAATAGTAAAGAAAGTGTTCAAAGCACCAATAATGAGCTAAATAATACACAGCAACTTATTGATGAATATCAAAATTCATTACAAAGACTTATTATAGAAAAGGACGTGGAGGAAAGTAAGATTAAGCTGGAACTTTTAACTGCTTATGCTGATTTAAAAGATAATATTGATTCATGGGAACGACGATATGTTTTTAAAGCACCGATATCAGGGAAGCTTGATTTTTCCAAATTCTGGAATAATAATGATTTTATCCAATCCGGTGAAGTTGTATTTACTATTGTTCCAAAATTAAACAAATTGATAGGTCAAGTACAGTTGCCTTCGTACGGTGCAGGAAAGGTAAAAATAGGACAAGAAGTTGCTATTAAGCTTGAAAGCTATCCTTATGAAGAGTATGGAATTGTAACCGGATTTGTTAATACGATTTCATTGTCTACGAATGAAACCAAAGAAAATGGACAAAGTATTATAAATACTTATCTGGTTGAAATAAGATTACCAAAAAACCTGAATACGAATTATGGATTTAATATAAAATTTGCATCAGAAATAAAAGGAACTGTTGACATAATCTGCAGTAAACGCAATCTTTTAAGCCGGTTTTTTGATAATCTAAGACGCATTACCAGTAAGGACAAATAATATAAAGCAATAATACTCATTTGTAAAAAATAAGTGTAAAAAATTTTTATTTATATCTAAAAAAATTAAATTTGACTAAACGCAAACTCATGAAAGACATCCTCAAAAGTATTTTCTTACTACTTATATATACATCAGCTCCTCTATTTGGCTTCAGCCAGTATAAAGTAGATTGTGGGAATATTGAACTCACTATCCCTGAATTCAAGAGTGATGCAACTTATCGCAAACGGTTTTTAGTAAATATGCACGTACTAAAACCTATCGATCAATCCGATGCAAATTTAGAGTTGCGGTTTTATTACGGCGAGATTACGCCAATTAAAACAATTGTAATTAAGTGTATTAAGGATTCAGTATATGCAGCTAAATATACTGCTTTAATTACCCCAGGTAAAAAACAACTTCCCACTGAAGGCACAAACTACAAAAGTTTGGGATATATAGACAGCATAAACAAAAGTGCAATTTATAAGATAGAAAAATACAAACCCATACCCGAGATAAGCTGGCAACGTTTTTTAAGTTTAATGATTCTGGATAATCATCTATTTGAATTACCTGATCAAAAAGAGCTAGATAAAAATGAATATCTAATACCGACTACAAATGAGAACAGAGTTTATCCTTATTCTTATATTGGATTTGAACTTTATGTAAATGGTCGTTTTCGTTCATTTGATCAATGGAAGGTGTCTGCTTATAAAAACACAAATAATTTACCCGTCATTACCTACTATAAAAATATAACATCATTACTTAACAAATTAATCGCTTATAATGGAAAAGAAATCATTAGATAATCTATTGCGCACCTTTTTACCAATTCCTATAAATGTCCAAAGACAAATTTTAGGGGGATATGCTGAAAATCCCGGTGGTCCACTAACTCCAGAACAACTAGCAAAAATTTTTAATTATGGTAACTTAAGTGCTAGTGATATCCTCAAGTTTAATGAGATGATTCAAGATATTAATTCAACTATACTAGGTTATAGCGTATTAACGGGTCTAATGACTGACGATAGTGCATTAAGAATTAATCTCTCAATTCTCCCTCCAGTTACTCCTGGCGCTATGGCAGAATATGAGTATTCAACAACTACTGGAAGTAAAATTAAAATTAAAGATCTATTAGATTATTCAGATCAGTATGATCAGTCTGGAAATGAAGGGGTTCTTGCCCATGAATTATATCATGCCTATAAGCACAAGATTGGAGATTCAGATCATGGTAAAGTTGTGTCTGAGGTAGATGCTAATCTATACGCAGGAATGGTATTGAAACAATTAGATGAAGTAAAACGAACCGATTGGAGGTATCACTCATCTCCAATAAACGCAGGTGTGGCAAATAGTGCTCAGGGATTTCAAGATGCTTGGTATCGTATTATGGATGGAAATTTGACCCAAAACGATTATAACACACTAATTGATGGATTTAAGCAAACAGAATTCAATCAAAGAGGAGTTTATAACAATTATACTACGGAAAAAGATAGTCTAGAATCGCAGGATATTAAAGCTCAATTTTCAAGCTATATTGCACCTGCGCCGGGCGAGGGCAGTAATAATCCAGGTAATGGATCTGGATCCGGTACTGGGCCTGGCACAGGAGGTGGAGGGCCTGATGATTCAGGTTCTTTTGAAACGCCATCATGGATTTACGGTTCATATAACCCTAACCCTAACCCGAATCCTAACCCGAATCCTAACCCGAATCCTGATCCAGATCCTGATCCTGATCCTGATCCATATCCACCGATACCTTCCTATAGAAGTTGGGCCTAAGATAATCTCTGGAACTTGAATATTAGCGGATTACTTTAGGCTATATATAAAAAAGGAGGATGTTCATGCTTTGAACATCCTCCTTTTTTATTGAAATATTAATTCTCTACTGGCACAAATACAAATCCTGTACTAGTTTTTGCAAATGTTTTTACTGCTGTAGGTGTAGCACCTCTAAATAGTGCGTAATTTATATTATATAGAACACTTTCATCAACAGGTGCACTTGCATACTTACCATTCAGGATAAATATTAAAGCATCATTGATTTGAGCATCAGTCCAGCTGTTAGGTCCCCCGGTTACATCGAAAGATCCAAAGTCAGCAGCATTAATCCTGCCCGCATCTGTGCCAACCTTAGCATCAATAGCAGCTTGCGATTTAAGTACGGCGTATTCAGCTTTAAGTAAAGTATAATAAACTGTAGGATCAAGAATCCATGTACCTTTCTTTTTAAGGAAAGACTTAGGGCCTATTGCAACTGATTTATTTATCCAGTTTGTACCATCAAATATTAAAGGTTTTATCCTTCTATAGGTCTTACTACTGGCAAAATAATCAAATGCAACATATTTTACATCTCCTAATTTTGCTTTAGCCGTCACACTGGCGTCTGATTTCAAAAAAACATTGAAGTAACCCGCTAAATTAGGTTCATCAGCAGCTCCAAAGTTAAACAACGCCAATTTACCAGCAGAAATATATTGGGCCTGACTAACCGTATAGGCTTTAATCCATTGTCCATTTAGGTAGATGAATGTATCTACAGCAGGCACTCCGGCGCTTGTGGTTGACCCCGATTCAAAGTAAGCATAGGTCAATATAGAAAGTTGGTTATTTACAGCAGCAGGATATTTTTTTACTAAAAATTCCAAAGACTTTGCTGTAGTGAAGTTTTTATTATTATTACCATTTATAGCTAAATAATCTGCATCAGTAACCGTATAAGTAAAAGGATTTGTGTTACCAGTGATCAAACTATCTGCCGGTTTAACCTGAGCAGGCAGAGAATTATAAGTTATGTTTGCTTTAGTTCCATCGGCAAGCTGAGCAAACCTGGAATTTAAAATTACCGGAATTGAAGCATTTGCATCCTGTTCATTGGCAAAATAAAAACCCTTTTGTGCATAATTACTTGAAGGTAGAAGTGCATAATCTGTATTTGCAAGGGTAAAGGCCAATGTCTTGGTTTCAGTAACTGGCTTTAAGTTATTCATTTCATCCTTTAAAGGATTACAAGCTGTGAATATCACACTGATAAACGCAACCATGTACAATAAGTTTTTTTTCATGATCATCATTTTAGAAATTAACTTTTAAACCAACAGTCCATGTTCTGCCAGCACCATAGTATACGCTGGCATTATTTGCATCACTAATCTTGTTGATAAACTGTGCGTTTGAATCTGAGATATATACTACATCCAGTAAATTGTTTACATTGGCAAACAAAGATGACTTGATACCTGCAAATTTGAATTTGAACACTGCATTTACGTCAACAAGAGAATAGCTAGGTACTTGCCATGGCACCAAATTCTCAGAAGTTATCAAAGTAGGGACAAATGAAGAGTAATATCGGCCAAAATAATTATAATCTGCACCAATTCTTAGATCTTCAGTGACATCAAACGAGGCACCTAGCGCTAAAGTTGTCTGCGGCTGGTCGCCTACCTTGAGGCCCTTTGTATAAAGAGGACCAATTGAACCGTTGTTTAAAACATTGCCATTAACATCCGTAATAACAGCCTTTGGAACATTACTATCCCATTTCCAGTCGCCCACAGAAAGCATACCATTAATGGTCAAAGATTGCACCGGAGAATATTTGAAGTCAACTTCCACACCTTGATGTAATGCATCTACACCACTTAAGTTCGCAGTATAAAACTGTTGGGTCGCCTGATCATAATAGGCATTGACAGTAGACCTGTCTTTCCAGCTTGTACGATATAAATTAACATTACCAGAAAATCTGGTGCTTCTGTAACCATAACCTAATTCGTAGCTAAGAATTTTTTCAGTTACCGCATCGGTATTCTTCTTATTCTGATAGCCTGCAAAAACAGCTTCAAAAATCGGCGCTTTTTCGAAATAACCTATATTGGCAAATACGTTATGGTGCTGATCCAAATTGTAGTTTGCACCACCCTTGGCCTGATAACCAAAATAGTTTACTTTTACACTTTTGCGCAACGGATCAGTATCCAGATACCGGAAATGATCTACACGCTGATAAGAAGTACTAGAACCAGATAAAGACAGAAATGTAGAAAGATTTCCGTAGCTATATTCACCTTGTACGAAAGCACCCTGCCAACCCACTAAACCATCATAGTAAAAACCAATTTTATCGCCTGTCTTGGCCATGTTAATAGGATTATTGATATTACCACCCCCTCTACTGGTAGTAGGCGTTCCACTGTATACATCCAGAACATATTCAGCACCCAGTAAATTCCTTACCGAATTGTAATGTACACCTTTATATTGTCTTAAATCAAGTCCTGCAAGTAAATCAAATTTATCATTTAACTTTTTCTTGTAGGTACTCATTAAACCACCCCATGTATGGTCGTTTCTGTACGACTGAAGGTAAGCAACTGCCTTACCATCCTGTGCCGCTGTATTTAAATCTACAAGAGCATCAATATCAACCGGTGTATATTTATTTCCTGTTCTTGTATTCAGAAAAAGAGTGGCATTATTGGGGAATTCATTTCCTCCTCTTCCCATTGATCCGTAAAGTGCAGTAGATAATGATGATGTTTCATCTATAATCCAGCTGTGATTCAGGGAAACCTGTGGTTTATGATAATAATTTCCACTGATTGTTTTTTCCTTTCCATCCAGGATACCATAGTTAGGATTGAATTTGTTACCTTGAGGAGCATCCTGGTAATAAGCCAATGTAAAACGTTCAAATCTGGATGCATGATATTGAGGAGCACCAAAACCAGTTAATGATAAGGTATGTTTTGCATTAATTATTTTAGATATATTAAAGAAATAGCTATAGGCCTCATAAGCCAAACCATTTACATACCCATCACCCACATTTCGTGAACCCATAGCAGAAAATGCCCATCCCTTATCTGTTAAACCAGTTGAGTAAGAAAATGTAGTTTTATTAAACCCATAACTCCCTAAACCCTGATAAATAAAACCACCTTTTTTAACATCGGTAGTCCGGGTTTGAATATTGATAGTACCACCTAATGAAGGCACTGCCACTTTGGAAGCACCAAGGCCTCTTTGTACCTGAATAGAGCTGGTCACATCGTTAAGACCAGCCCAATTGGACCAAAAAACGCGACTATCTTCCATATCGTTTACAGGAATACCATTAATCATTACAGCAATATTGGCACTCTGGAACCCCCTCATGTTAATCCTAGAATCACCGAAACCACCACCCGTGCCTTTTGTAGCATACACACCTGGCGTAGATTTAAGTAATTCAGGAAACTCCTGCTGACCCCCTTTTTCTTCGATTCTTTCTGCATTAACAATGGAAAGTGCAACGGGTGTTTTCCTGTCGATAGCAATATTGTTGGCCACAATCATTACCTCATCCATCGTATTTGAACTTGAAGTTAAAGTGATAAAGCCCATATCGGTTTTACCCGCAGCAATTACTACTTCTTTACGGTTATAACCGATATAAGAAACAACCAGTACATTGGCTCCGTCCTGTTTTTTTATCGAGAAACTTCCATCTGAAGAGGTCGAGGTTGATAAACCAGCACCTTTTAAACTTACCACTGCACCGGGTAAGGTTTCCTTTGTTAAGGAATCGATCACCTTACCTTTAATTGTTTGCTGAGCTAATGCCCCTAAAGCCAAAAATTGTACCAGTAGTGTGAAAACGAGTAAAGTTTTTTTCATACTTTTTTAGTTAGTTAATAATGTTCTTTAAATGATATTTCAAAAATATCGACGCAAAGTTAAATATTTATTATGCCAGCATTCCTTTTTCAATGTTAAATAATTATTAATAATTCAGGTATTTTTCAACATTTAACAATTGGATTAAATATTATAACCAACAGTTTATCAGCTATTTATATTTATTCTACATAACATGCAATTAGCAAAATTGTTATATTATACACATATCATGGAAATCACACATTCCTAAAGGGCATAACAGATTTAATGAACATTTTTTTATAATTTTGGCCTGTACTAAAGTTAAATTCCTTTTATTAAAGATATGAACTACGATTTAATTGTAATAGGCAGCGGTCCGGGTGGATACGTAGCTGCGATCAGAGCTTCTCAGTTAGGTTTGAAAACTGCAGTAGTTGAACGCGAATCTTTAGGTGGAATATGCCTGAACTGGGGCTGTATACCAACCAAAGCATTGTTAAAAAGCGCTCAGGTATTTGAATACATTAATCATGCTGCAGAGTATGGAATTAAAACTGCTGAAGCCGAAGCAGATTTTGCTGCTGTGATTAAACGCAGTCGGGGTGTTGCAGATGGCATGAGTAAGGGTGTTCAGTTCCTGATGAAAAAGAACAAGATTGATGTGATAATGGGCACTGGCAAAGTTAAGCCAGGCAATAAGGTAGAAGTTAAAGCTGCTGACGGATCACAAAAAGAATATACAGCAACAAGTATTATACTGGCTACCGGTGGAAGATCAAGAGAATTGCCGAACCTGAAACAGGATGGCAAAAAAGTGATTGGATACCGACAGGCAATGGTATTGCCTGAGCAGCCAAAATCGATGGTTGTGGTGGGGTCTGGTGCTATTGGTGTAGAATTTGCTTATTTTTATGCTACTTTAGGCACTAAGGTTACTGTTGTAGAATTTATGGACAATGTAGTACCTGTTGAAGATGAGGATGTATCTAAACAGTTGCTACGCAGCTTCAAAAAAGCAGGAATTGAAGTGATGACCTCTTCAAGCGTTGAATCTGTAGACACCAGTGGTAGCGGCTGCAAAGTTCAGGTTAAAACTGCTTCAGGTATGCAAACCTTAGAATGCGATATCGTCCTTTCTGCAGCAGGTGTGGTAGCAAACATTGAAAATATTGGCCTGGAAGAAACAGGCATAAAAACCGAAAAAGGTAAGGTAGTTGTGGATGAGTTTTACAATACTTCTGTAAAAGGTGTTTATGCAATTGGTGATATTGTTGGCGGACAGGCGCTGGCACACGTTGCTTCGGCAGAAGGCATTATCTGTGTAGAAAAAATTGCTGGTCATAAACCAGAGCCTTTGGATTATAACAACATCCCTGGATGTACTTATTGCAGTCCTGAGATTGCTTCTGTAGGTTATACGGAAAAAGCAGCTAAAGCGGCAGGATATGAATTGAAGATCGGTAAATTCCCATTCTCTGCTTCTGGTAAAGCCAGTGCTGCAGGTGCCAAGGATGGTTTTGTAAAACTAATTTTTGATGCAAAATATGGCGAATTATTAGGCGCACACATGATTGGCGCCAATGTAACTGAAATGATTGCCGAGATTGTAGTTGCGCGTAAGCTCGAAACAACAGGCCACGAAATGATTAAATCGGTACATCCACATCCAACCATGAGCGAAGCAATTATGGAAGCTGCAGCTGATGCGTATGGAGAGGTAATTCATTTGTAACGGATAAATTTGTTTTAAATGATATAGAGAGGCGGTTATACGAACCGCCTCTTTTTTTATCTTTACATACTAACCAAATTCATATAAATGAACTTACATACCATAAATACAGGCTTTTTTAAACTGGATGGCGGTGCCATGTTTGGTGTTGTCCCTAAATCTATCTGGCAAAAAAGCAATCCGGCGGATGCAAATAATATGTGCACCTGGGCCATGCGCTGTTTACTGATTGAGGATGGCGACAGGCTGATCCTGATAGACAATGGCATTGGCGATAAGCAGGACGAGAAGTTTTTAGGTCACTACTACCTGAATGGCGATGATACCCTGGACAAATCTCTGGCTGCAAAAGGTTTTAGCAGGGATGACATTACGGATGTATTTTTAACACACCTGCATTTTGACCATTGCGGAGGTTCAATTATCAGGCAGGGGGATGGCAGGCTTCGCCCTGCTTTTAAGAATGCTTTTTACTGGAGCAACGCCAAACATTGGGCCTGGGCGGTAAACCCTAACGAGCGGGAAAAGGCTTCTTTCCTGAAAGAAAATATTTTGCCGATACAGGATAGCGGACAACTGAGGTTTATAGAAGATAAAGACGGTATAGCTTTCCATGAAGGCATAAATATCCGCTTTGCCTATGGCCATACCGATGCCATGATGCTACCACAAATACAATATAAGCAGAAGACTATTGTTTATATGGCTGACCTGCTACCCTCTGTAGGGCACATTCCCCTCCCCTATGTGATGGCTTACGACATGTTTCCTCTAAAAACCTTAAATGAGAAAAAAGCCTTTTTACAGGAAGCTATAGATAAACAATACATATTGTACCTGGAACACGATCCGGTTAATGAATGCTGTACCTTGCAGCAGACTGAAAGAGGCATCAGGCTGGACCAGACTTTCGATCTGGCCAGCATTTAAAAGAAGATTTGCCTAGTTGTTAAGTGGTTAAACAAAAAATAATTCTAGATCTTTTCTGTTTAAGGTTTGTTTTTTATAAATTGAAATTATAAAGTCAACCTAATTAAAAACAATAAACAAAAAGATTATGGGTAAGTTCGAAATTACTACCAGAAAAAACGGAGAGTTCCAATTCAATTTAAAGGCGGGAAACGGACAGGTTATTTTAAGCAGTGAAGGTTATACCACTAAAAGTGCCTGCAATAACGGAATAGAGTCTGTCAGAAAAAATTCACAGGACGACAATAAATTTGATAGAAAGACCTCTTCAAACGGGAAACCTTATTTTAACCTGAAGGCTTCCAACGGACAGGTTATTGGCAATAGCGAAATGTATGAAAGTGATACGAGCAGAGAGAACGGAATAGAGTCTGTAAAGAAAAATGCAGCAATTGCGGAAGTTTCAGATCTGAGTTAAAAACTCAAACATATAAAATCATTCTGTTGGTATTGCTTCTGCACACCAGGCAGAATTGATTTTATATGATTTTTATGTCAGAAATTTATATACCTACGTAATATTTCAGATAATACTTAATCGGGATAATATCAGCCAACACCCCCAAACAAGTGATTAATAATAAATTAACGATAATTATCAGTATAAACAGGGAATACTGACAAAAGTATTTTGGAATAATTATTGCTGCTATAATGTAATGCAAATAACGGCTGCAAAGTGTAACATTTTCAGGAATTTATGTTTCAAATTTGCCTTTAAATCCTTACTTTTGCACGTTCAAAATACATAACGAGTACCAAAACATATAGATGAGACAACTCAAAATCACGCAATCAATTACCAACCGCGAAAGTCAATCATTAGACAAATACCTTCACGAGATTGGTAAAGTGGATTTAATCACGGCAGAAGAAGAAGTAATACTGGCACGGAAGATACGGGAAGGGGATCAGGCTGCATTAGAACGTTTAACAAAAACCAATTTACGCTTTGTAGTTTCCGTAGCAAAACAATATCAGAACCAAGGTTTAACCCTTGGAGATTTGATTAACGAAGGCAACCTGGGCTTGATTAAGGCAGCGAAACGTTTTGACGAAACTAAAGGTTTTAAATTTATCTCTTATGCGGTTTGGTGGATTCGTCAATCAATTTTACAGGCTATTGCTGAGCAAAGCCGGATTGTGCGTTTACCTTTGAACCAGGTTGGCTCATTAAGCAAAATCAGTAAGGCATTCTCAAAATTAGAGCAGGAGTATGAGCGTGAGCCCTCTCCTGAAGAATTGGCAGACATTTTAGAAACTACAGTTGATAAAATTTCAGATACCCTAAGTAATTCTGGCCGTCATGTATCTATGGATGCCCCTTTTGTTCAGGGCGAGGAAAATACTTTGCTTGATGTATTGGAAAATCATGAACCTAATACAGATAGCAGCCTGATCAATGAATCTCTTTCAGAGGAAATAAAACGTTCCCTGTCTACATTAACAGAACGTGAACGTGAAATCATTGTACTGTTCTTTGGTCTAAGTACCAATCATCCACTTTCATTAGAAGAGATTGGCGAAAAATTTAATTTAACACGCGAGCGTGTCCGCCAGATCAAAGATAAAGCTTTACAACGTCTGCGCCATACTTCAAGAAGTAAAATCCTGAAGTCGTATTTAGGATAAGTTCTTCCACCTGCTTCATTAACCAGGCAATAAAATTATAAAGTAAAAAGATTGGGTACTCGCTCAATCTTTTTTACTTTTGTGCCATTCTAACCAAAATTTCCTGACATGTTAAAGAAGTACCAATCTGAGTTTCAAAACTGGATTGAAAAAGAAAAGAAAGCTATTGAGTTGATCAATATTGTGGGTCAACTATGGTTCGACAGATCTGTTGAGCTGGTATTGTTCCGTAAGCCTTTATTTGATGTAGGTAGCAGTGAGATCCTTGCACATCATCAATATGCCAAAGAAGTAAGTGGAAAAGACATTAGCATTTATGAAACTTTAGAGCTGGCAACAACCATTGCGAAATGTAACCTTGCCCCTTCAAGGGTGGATGTAGGTAGGCTGGCTTCAGAATGGTTAGCAGACAATAATAACTATGCTTCAATCCATGATTTCATAGTCACAAAACTTAGCAAACACATCGGAAAAGACAAAATTAGCCTGAAACCAAAAGACGTTGTATTATTCGGTTTTGGCCGTATAGGCAGGATTGCGGCCAGGGAACTTATCCT
The DNA here is from genome assembly GCF_014200825.1 of Pedobacter sp. AK017. Taxonomy (NCBI): domain Bacteria; kingdom Pseudomonadati; phylum Bacteroidota; class Sphingobacteriia; order Sphingobacteriales; family Sphingobacteriaceae; genus Pedobacter; species Pedobacter sp. AK017. The sequence goes on along the minus strand of NZ_JACHCW010000009.1, from coordinate 109,213 downwards.
GCAGGCGGGCAAAGGGGAACAGCTTCGCTTAAGGGCAATAGTAACCAGAAGTTATAGTGATGAAGAACTGATCAAGAGAGCCGAACTTTTACGTACAGATTCCATTCACGGCCCTTTTAATGGCACTATTATAGAAGATTTTGAAAACAAAGCATTAATTGCAAACGGGCAGACCATTCATTTTATTGAAGCTTCCAGCCCCGAATCAGTAGATTATACAACTTACGACATCAAGGACGCACTCCTGATAGACAATACCGGTATTTACCGCGACCGTGCTGGTCTGAGTAAGCACCTTAAGGCCAAAGGTATCAGTAAGGTATTGTTAACCGCACCAGCCAAAGGTGATATTCCTAATGTTGTAGCCGGCATAAACGATATAGAGGTCGATTTCAAAGCTGAAAACATTTTATCCAATGCTTCATGCACCACAAATGCAATAGTTCCTGTCCTGAAGATAGTTGATGATGCCTTTGGTATCGAAAAGGGTCATATAGAAACCGTACACTCCTATACCAATGATCAAAACCTGCTTGATAATTACCATAAAAAATACCGTCGCGGCCGCTCTGCAGCCTTAAACCTTGTCATAACTGAAACCGGGGCAGATAAAGCTGTAGCGAAGGTAATCCCCCATTTGGGTGGTAAGCTAACAGGTAATGCCGTACGCGTACCTACGCCCAATGTTTCATTGGCTATATTAAATTTATCTTTAAATAAGGTAACGTCTAAAGAAGAAGTTAGTGAAATTTTAAGACAGGCATCCTTATTTGGTGATCTTTCAGAACAGATCGAATATTCCATTTCAAACGAATTGGTAAGCACTGACCTGATTGGCAACAGTCATGCTTCAATTATTGATGGTCCTGCAACTATCATAGCTAAAGACAATAAATCAATTGTATTATACGCATGGTATGACAATGAATATGGTTATACCAGACAGGTAATCCGACTGGCTAAAAAGATGGCGGGTGTAATCAGGCTAACTTATTATTAAAAGCAAATGGCTATAAAAAAGCTTGTTCAGTACAAACTGAACAAGCTTTTTATTTTAATGTGTAAGCTTAAAACTGAACCACTTTGGGTTTAGTCTGTACAAGATCTTCAATTTTATCCATCACTTCATCGGTTAACAAAGGCAATACCTCTAAGGCGGTTAAATTCTCTTTTAACTGTTCAGTTTTAGATGCACCCAGGATAACTGTACTTACGTTAGGATTTTTAAGACACCATGCCAGCGATAATTTTGCCAGGGGAACATTCAGTTTATCGGCCAGCGCCTGTAATTTTTCAGCTTTTTTCAACTTCTCTTCGTTCAGTACCGCATCTTTCAGCCATTCCATCCCCTTAAGTTCCAGGCGTGTATCTTTTGTTTTTTTAGAAGTATACTTGCCCGAAAGCAAGCCAGAAGCCAAAGGCGACCATATGGTAGTACCCAATCCATGTTCCTTAAACAACAGTAAATACTCATTTTCCAACTTGTTACGCTCCATCAGGTTGTACTGGGGCTGCTCCATGGTAGGTCCGATAAGATTGTATTGTTTAGCTACCCTTATGGCTTCCATGATCTCTACTGCGTTCCATTCAGACGTTCCCCAGTAAAGTATCTTTCCCTGTTGTAAAAGTCCATTCATGGCCCATACTGTCTCTTCTATGGGGGTATTTCTATCCGGACGGTGACAGAAGTAGAGATCCAGATAATCTACCTGCAACCTTTTTAAAGCACCATTACATGCTTCAATGACATGCTTTCTTGATAATCCAATGCGGTTAGGACCTTTATTTTCCGTACCAAAAAACACCTTGCTTGAAACCACAAAGGACTCCCGCTCCCATTTATGAGCTTTCAGTATTTTGCCCATTACTATTTCAGATTTGCCTGCGGCATAGCCTTCTGCATTGTCGAAAAAGTTAACACCAGCATCATAAGCCATTCCCATTAACTCATCTGCGGTTTTATCACTGATTTGTTGCCCGAAAGTAAGCCAGCTGCCTAATGACAATGCGCTTACCTGTAATCCTGATTTTCCTAAACGCCTGTATTCCATTTTAAAAATTTTATAATTAACACCAATTCCCAAATTGGAACGATTAATTTAAAACAGTACTTCTTCCTATAAGTTTTTACAAAAATAGGATTGTAGTTATATCAGCCAATATAATTACCTTTATGTGATGTATAAGCCCATTTATATGAATACTTACCTGCTGTTGTCATTGGCCTTGTTATTAAGCTGCAGCTCTGTAAAAAATACTGCAGGAAATGAACGTGACAAGCAATTACTAAGCGATGTGGAAATCCTTTCTTCTGATGCTTATGAAGGCAGGAAGACCGACACTAAAGGAGCCGAAATGGCCAGAAATTACCTCAACAACCGCTTTAAGGCCATAGGCTTAAAAACATTTCCGCAACTGCAGGGTTATGAGCAGGGATTTTCCTTCAAGACCAGCAAAGGAGAGGTAAATGGCAAAAATATGATCGGTTTTATTGAAGGCAAAAATGATAAAGTGATCGTGATTTCGGCCCATTACGACCATATCGGCATCATCAGAAATGAAATCTATAATGGTGCAGACGACAATGCATCCGGGGTAGCCGCTTTACTCAAATTTGCTGCTTATTATAAACAACACCAACCCAATCATACTTTGATTTTTGCAGCTTTTGATGCAGAAGAAATGGGTTTACAGGGCGCAAGGGCATTTGTAGCCAATCCTCCGGTAGGCCTTGACAAGGTGATCATGAACATCAATATGGATATGATCAGTCATAATGATAAAGCTGAACTTTATGCCTGTGGCACATTTAAGTATCCGGCATTAAAAAACTACTTTTACATTACCAATCCTAACCTCAAGGTATTATTTGGTCATGACGACCCTAAACTGGGCAAGGACGACTGGACCAACCAAAGCGATCATTCTATTTTCAATGACAGGAACATTCCTTTTATCTATTTTGGTGTAGAAGACCATAAAGACTACCACAAGGCTACTGATGAATATCAGAACATCAATAAACGTTTTTTTATCGATGCCAGTAATGCCATTTTAGAGATCATCACCAACATTGATAAAGAACGTGATATCCAGCAGCTGTTCCATGAAAAGCAGCGCATGAAAAAACAATAAGACTAAAAATCTATTGCAATCAGGCTTGTCAATGGAAGATGTATACCGTTTTTAAGTTGAATGTATTTTTCTGTAACCGACCATACCGTTGTCGAAACCTTTTTTGGTCCTTCTTTGGTATTAAAGGTAATGTCGGCCTTTGATTTAAACTCATTACCCAGTCGCTGGGCTGAATTTAATTTATCTCTTAATTCTTCTGTATGATTTTGATCAGCCGGTACAATCTGGCTGATGTCTATTGCTTCTTTCGCGATTAATTCCCCTAACATAATATACTGGCTAAATACCGGTTAAACACTTGTTTAACCTAAAATTACAATACCAATAAACAAAAAAAGCGCCATACTTCAAAGGCATTTACACAATTGTGTCAATAAAATTTCTGATACATGACAAAGCCTTCTGATTCACAGTTTCTTAGTTTATCACCTTCCTTTATGGCGGTTTTCTATCATCCCTACAAAGCTTGCCCCGTCCCCTACCGGTGCATTGAAATTCTGATTGTCAAGAGCAATGGTTTTGCTACCTACACTCATGACGGCTTTAGAACCCACTGTATTACTACTTGTAATTGCCGCAGAATTTAACAGACCAATTGCCTTGGCCAGGTAAGCCTCTTTTTCATCACCCAACTGGTAAGTTGGGTTTTCAGACAAAGCAGCGTCCGGCACCATACCTGAAAAATATCCGCCCTGATCGGCCGAATTTTTAGTCTCAAACAAGGAATAAAAAACGTCATACCTGTTTTGAAGTCTGACAGGGAAAAAACCGATTGGCTTTCCATAAGTGGTTTGGCCCACCAGCTTCACGTTCATTTTAGGTTTTAAAGAATTGATCACCAGCTCGCTGGCTGATGCTGTATTGCGGGAAACCAGAAAAACAATATTGCTTACCCCTGTCAGGTTGCCAATTTTGCTAAATGAATATGTATTTCCGGCTACCGTATAATCTATATCATCAAAATAATTCATCATCCGGCCGTTTTTGTAACGAACCTTATCATTATCATCCAGTAATGGCTGATTTTTCATTATGGTTGCTTTCTGATCTCTCAGTGTTGCATTATAATATTCCTTATACATTACCCCAGTAGCTGTCGTAGGCGCGATCAGGTTAATCAAACGTTCGGCAGTACTGATATAACCGCCTCCATTATACCTTAAATCTACAACCAGATCGGTTACATTCTGGGCAGCAAAGCTGCTGAATACATTACCTAAAGCAGTAAAGGAATTGTTTTCATTTGAAAAACGGCCATAAGCCAGATAACCGATCTTTTTACTTCCCGAAGTAATTACTTTAGACACATATACCGGACTGCTGCTATACGATTTTTTAGTCAGGGTAAGGTTAAACGCTTCTCCCTGAACATCATTGGAAAATTTATACCCTTCTATTGTAACTGAACTTTTGGCAAACTCATCATAAATTGCATTGTATTCACCGTTATAATTTGTACCGAATGACCGTCCGTTAATTTTGGTGATTGCCCAACCTCTTTTTACACCTTTTGCTTCTGCATCCGAACCAGGATATACAACAGTAACAAAAATAGTATAGCTGTTATTGGTACCAAATGGAATCCACATTACCCCGGTATCGTTTCCATTGCCATCAAGGTCTACAGACAGCCTTGAATTGGGTACAGCCGATACGGCAGCAGGATTTCTGGTCGTAATGTCTTCAATATAGGAGTATTTTGGATCTGAGTTTCCTGCGATGTAATCTGCGGATCCGGAAGATTTTACGATATTAAACAAGTTGTTCTCATAGTTAATGAGGTCGGTACTTGCGGTGTTATACTGACGGGGCACATAATCATCATAAGATGGCAACGCAGTATTCCAGTAATAGATTTGCTGGGCATATAAAAACAAAGAATCATTGGTTAATTCTGTTCTGTTGGTAGTTGGCGTTTGCTTTACATTTGAGCCCGAAGCTGGCGGATCTGGTTCGGGTGTTACTTTAGATTTTTTACATGCCCCAAGGGCCATCATGATAAACAACATATAAAGGAAAACAGGTTTCCTTTGCCAAACGATGGATTTCATTTTCAATATTTTAAATAAATATACGAGTAAATATGAACGTAATTAAGAAATTAATAGTTCTTCAACCGGTAAATAACATATTTTAACATTTGATGCCGCTGTTTTGGAGAATTCGGATTTACCGATCAATACTACTGTTTCTTTATCTATCTGGTGTTTCTCCAGAATAAATTCAAGCCGATCGGGCTCTTCGTTCAACTCTTCTGTAAAATAAACGGTCAGGTATTTTTCCAGACCGTTCCATTCTATCTGTTTTATTTTATTAAGCTGCATCACCGGACTTCCCTGTACCAGTAAAAAGATTTGTTTCCGTTCTACTACTATTTCCTGTAGAAAGCGTAGGACTTCGTTATACACAAGCAGCTTAAGCGGCAAACGTACACTCATCAGCAACATGTCAAAATTAACCTGGTATTTATCAGGTATGTTAAACTTACCGGCTGTTTTAGCAAACAAATCTACTGCTCCTTCTTCCAGATAAGTGTCTTGCATAAATTTAAGTACGTCAACAGCACTCAGCTGCTCTCCATATTCCATAAACTGGGCAAACAGGTAATATACCTGCAACAGGTAATCCTTTTCGGGATAAATTACATCGTCCAGTTCAAAAATGAAGGTTTCTTTTTCTTTTAAGTATTTTTCCAATGCCATTATTACTTTTTTAAAGGAATGATCTGAGCTGTTTCAGGTAGCAGAACCCGGATGTTAAACTCTTCAAAAAGTACAGCTGACTTTGCAATTTCTGCAATCTCAAATGCATACAGTGGTAAAATAGCATCTGCAGCTTCATTAAGGCAATGGTTCAATAAATTATGGGCAATGATGTCATCGTTTCGTTCCCCCAGCGAAATAAACTGATATTTTGCAGTTGGGAACAAAGGCACATCTCCGTAGTCTGCCAGCACAATGGCATCATCTGCAAATGCAATAAGCATTTTCAGCGCCTGGGCAGATACCCCCCCGGTAATCAAAATCTTCATTAATATATAATTAACCCATCCTTCATAGTTACCACCCTATCGCTGATCTTGGCCAGATCTTCGTTGTGCGTAACAATGACAAAGGTTTGTTTAAAATTATCCCTTAGCTTGATGAAAAATTCATGTAATGCATTGGCATTTGCCGAGTCCAGGTTACCTGATGGCTCATCCGCCAGAATAATTGCGGGATTATTGACCAATGCCCTGGCTACCGCAACCCGTTGCTGCTCGCCACCAGATAATTCATTTGGCTTATGATCAGCGCGATCTTTCAGCCCCAACAGATCCAGTAACTCCATAGCACGATGTTCAGCCTGTTTTTTAGCGGTTTTAGCAATAAAAGCAGGAATACATATGTTTTCTAATGCAGTAAATTCGGGCAACAGGTGATGAAACTGAAAAACAAAACCAATGTTACGGTTGCGGAAAACACTCAGCAATTCACCCGAAAGCTGATTAACCTTTGTTCCATTTAGTTCAACCGTTCCTTCATCGGGCTTATCCAAAGTACCTAAAATATGTAAAAGCGTACTCTTACCCGCTCCCGAAGCACCGATTATACTTACAATCTCTCCTTTTTCGACTTCAAAATCAACACCTTTTAATATAGGCAGATTTCCATAAGCTTTTTTTATACCTCTTGCTTTTAGCATAAGTGCAAACTTACAAAAAACCATAAACTAAAAATGTCCCAGCAAATTTTCTTAAGTATTATTTGGAAAATAAGAAATATGAACTAACTTTGAAAAACAAAGTACTTTTAAGATGAATAAACAGGAAGAACAACTCAATGCATTGAACGACATCAGGAATATCATGGACCGTTCATCAAGATTCATCTCTCTAAGTGGGCTATCCGGAGTTTTCGCAGGTTTTACCGCCCTGTTAGGCGCTTACCTTGCCCATATTGAAATAGCTGATTATGTAAATGGGAAATACACCTATGGACAATCTGACCTGAATCTGGAATTCAGCCTGATTAAAATAGGTCTTGCTGTGCTCATCGTTGCACTAGTGGGTGGCCTTCTGCTAACTTTAAGGCAAACTAAAAAGAAGAACCTCCCATTTTGGGACAGGACTACTAAAAACTTACTCATCAACCTGGCCATCCCGCTAATCTCAGGTGGTCTGTTCATTATAGCCCTGTTGCTTGTTCATCCCCGATCATATGGTCTGATTGCTCCCTCCTGCCTGGTGTTTTACGGACTGGCTCTGATCAATGCCAGCAAGTATACCTATTCTGACATTCGGTTTTTAGGATTTTGCGAAGTGGTTCTTGGCTTAATAGCCATGTTCAATATTGGTTATGGGCTTTACTTCTGGGCTACAGGTTTTGGTTTCCTACACATCTTTTACGGGACGATCATGTATTTTAAATACGAAAGGGCCAAATAATGAAGAACCCCATAGAAGCCCTGAATAAGATATTCGACAGCCGGATAAGACTGGGCGTAATGTCCGTACTCGTAGTTAATGATAGTGTCAGTTTTAATGAACTGAAGCAATTGCTGGAACTGACAGACGGCAACCTGGCCTCCCATCTGAATACACTGGAGCAGGCACAATACCTGAAAGTTCAGAAATCTTTTATAGGAAAAAAAACAAATACAACCTATATGCTTACTGAATTGGGAAGACATGCCTTTAAAACGCATTTAGATGCTTTAGAAAAAATGATTAAGGGGATTTAATTTTTTTACACATATACTTTGAATTTCAAAGTACTTTTAAACTAATAAAATGAAAACAAATTCAGTTCAACAAATGACAGCCACGGGTAAAATCTGCGCCAAATATTTATTCGTCACTGGCTCAGGATTATTTTTATTTTTTTTCCTGACCAGGTTTGATCCGCTGCTTATCATTGGGACGTACTATCTGGTCCTCGCTCTCCTGATCAATTCAGTGATCTTTTTACTATTGGTTTTCATGGCACTCCTGCAGCCCAGTGCTTATTGTGAGCTATTGATCACGGCTATCATTATGCTACTCAACCTGCCTGCCGCCTATTTATATTTTTATCTAGTAATGCAAATTGCCTGACTTTTAACATCATACCGTTATGAAACAAAAAATAAATTTACAGCTAATGGCAACCCTTACAGGTGGTCTGCTGTTTAATTACCTCTTCTGGATGGAAAAACAAGCCATCAATCTCCTGATCTATACTATCTTTATACTAACCATCATCTTGATGGATAAAGAGAAGAGTAAGAACATAAAAAGCTATTTAGCCGGTGCCAGTCTACTGCTGGCTTCCCTCTTAGTTGTCTTCAATAAATCTGCCCTTACTGTTATTACCTGGTATATCAGTTTGGCTATTGTGATTGGCATTACCCACTTTCAATTGCTCAGAAGCATCTTTACCATCATCCTGGCAGCGATTTTACAATTTGTTACTGCTCCTGTAAACCTGGTAAAAAAAATATTGGGTGCACGCTTTAGCGGGATGTTTTTTAAACCTCTGCTGAGCTCGTTTAAGTACATCATCATCCCTCTCATTGCCATTACTTTTTTCATAACACTTTATAGCGCAGCAAATAACATATTTGCCAGCTACGTTGAACAATTTTTCTCAGGTATAAATACCTTTATCAACAACATATTCAACTTTCTATTTGCCGATTTAAACTTACCACGCTTTCTGCACATTATTTTAGGCATTGTGCTTGCTGCTGCAATTTTTATAAGGCTAAAGGACCTTGAACTGGAAAAAGCAGAATCAGGTTGCAACGAACAACTTATACGCCAGCGCCGGAATAAGAAAAACCGCTCTGTATTTTACAATCTAAGCCATATTTTTGCAGGCAGTTTGCTAAAACGTAAAACCGCCCTAAAGACTGAGAATATCATTGGCATCATCTCCTTTTCGGCCTTAAATCTTTTGATACTTGCTTTAAACCTGATTGATATCAGCACCCTCTGGCTCGGAGAAACAACTTCCATGAATGCCAGCTACTCTGAGGCCCTGCATGATGGCGCTGAGGCATTAATTTTCAGCATTATCATGGCAATGCTGGTCATTGTTTATTTTTTTAGCGGGAACCTGAATTTCTACAGTAAAAACAGAGCACTTCGTTTACTGGCCTATTTGTGGATCTTTCAAAATGCCTTCCTGATTGCTTCTGTACTGCTCCGGGATTTACACTATATCAGTGCGCTTGGCTTAACTTATAAACGTATAGGTGTAATGGTTTTCCTGCTACTTTGCATTATTGGTCTGATTACCGTTTACCTTAAAGTATCCAGACAGAAGACTTTCTTTTACCTCTGCAAAGTAAACGGCTTTGCCTGGTATGTTCTGCTGCTTGTTTTTAGCTTTATAAACTGGGATGTATTTATTGTGTCCTACAACATTAACCATAAGGAGTCCATACGCCTCGATTTTGATCACTTAATTGGTTTTTCAGATAAAACTTTACCGCTGTTGCACCAGAATAAACAACTGTTCAGTAAATATCTTGGAACATCAGTATACGCTTCCCGACGCGAATATGATCCTCAAACACAAAGCAACCAGTTAAAGAGGACAACTGACGAGGAACAGAAACTCGCTTTTGAAAACGTTTTAAAAGAAAGGATCAGCATATTCAGGGAAGAATATAACCATGGTTCATGGCTTTCCTGGAACTACCGCGATTGGCAAACCCAGCAATATTTACTTAAAAACCGGTTATAACATTAAAACTTCAAGCTATGCACAACTCACGGTATTGGATAAACTATTTCAATCGTAATCTTAAAAACCAAAGGATCGACTGGAGTGTAAAACCCGATCTTTCTAAAATAGAAAAACAGCATATACTAAAATCGTTACAAGCCTGGCAATTAGGGGAAACATCAGAAGGCACCAATCTCATCAATGCGGCAACAAAACATGCAAAACAACTGAATGACCCTTATTATACTAATGCCATTAAACTTTTTATCAAAGAAGAGCAAAAACACGGAAGTAACCTGGGGAGGTATATAGATCTTATTGGCGAACAAAGAATTAAGAAGGATTGGGGCGATAGTTTATTCAGAAAAATAAGAGGTTTAAATAGGAATATGGAATTCTGGACCCTTGCTGTAATTACCGTAGAAAGTGCGGCGCAGATATTTTACCAATGTTTAAAAGATGCAACGGGATGCAGCTTACTTAAACAGATATGTACAGATATTTTAATTGATGAGGCTGCACATATCACTTTTCAAATTGAACGATTAAGTCTGATATATCAATATAAAAATCCAATGATCAGGACAAGTATTTATTATTTTTATAGTGTTTTCTATTTTTCAACAGCATTCATCGTTTGGATTGCCCATAAGAGACTATTTAAGGCCGGACATGTCGATTTTAATAATTACTGGATGAAGATGAAACTAAAGTTTAAAAAGACCATAAAAAAACTGAAACCTGAACAAGAAAATATAAAGCTTGAAAATACCTGTCGTCATTTGTTATAAAGCTTTTGAAGTTGTAGATTTGGACAAATTTTTTCAGCGAATGAATATCCACGAATATCAAGGTAAAGAAATACTTAAAAGTTTTGGTGTAGCCGTACAAGAAGGTATAGTTGCCGACACGGTAGAGCAGGCTGTAGAAGCTGCTAAAAAAATGAAAACTGACTACAATTCTGACTGGGTTGTAATTAAAGCTCAGATCCACGCAGGTGGACGGGGTAAAGGCGGTGGTGTAAAACTAGCCAAGAACCTTGATGAGGTTAAGGAAAGAGCAACTGCAATTTTAGGAATGCAGCTTGTAACTCCGCAAACTGGTCCTGAAGGAAAAAAAGTTAACAAGATTTTAGTTGCCCAGGATGTATATTATCCGGGAGCTTCTGAAACCAAAGAGTTCTATATAAGCGTTTTATTGAACCGTGGAAATGGAAGAAACATCATCATGTATTCGACTGAAGGTGGTATGGACATTGAAGAAGTTGCGGAGCATACACCTCATCTGATCTTTAAAGAAGAAATTGACCCTAAAGTTGGCTTACAAGCATTTCAGGCACGCAAAATTGCTTTTAATTTAGGTTTAAGCGGTGCGGCTTTTAAAGAAATGGTAAAATTTGTAACTGCACTTTACAAAGCTTATGACAGCACGGATTCTGCGATGTTCGAAATCAATCCAGTGTTAAAAACTTCTGATGACAAGATCATCGCTGTTGATGCTAAAGTTGATCTGGATGAGAATGCATTGTTCCGTCATCCTGATTATGCAGCAATGCGCGATAAACTGGAAGAAGATCCTACAGATGTGGAAGCAAGTGAATCTAACCTTAATTATGTAAAGCTTGACGGGAACGTGGGTTGTATGGTTAATGGTGCCGGTTTAGCTATGGCTACTATGGACATCATTAAGATTGCCGGTGGCGAACCTGCTAACTTCCTTGATGTTGGTGGTACTGCAAATGCACAAACTGTAAAGGCTGGTTTTAACATTATACTTAAAGACCCCAACGTAAAAGCAATCCTGATCAATATATTTGGTGGTATTGTACGTTGTGACCGGGTTGCACAAGGAGTAATAGATGCATATAATGAAATTGGTAATGTTCCGGTTCCTATCATTTGCCGTTTACAAGGTACCAATGCTGAAGAGGCGAAAAAACTGATAGATGAATCAGGATTGAAAGTTTATTCAGCTATTGCTTTAAAAGAAGCATCTGACCTGGTAACTAAAGTTTTAGCTTAGAAGATCATTCTCAATAATAAAAGAGAGTATCCGAAAGGTACTCTCTTTTTTTTGTGCATTTTTTTCACCTTCTTAAAAAGAAAAGGCCTACATCCATCCAGATGTAGGCCTTTCTAACCAAATATAAATTAAACGAGCATTACAAATATAGAGATATATTCCAATTATACACTAAAAAACAAATAAAAAATTAAAATATTTTATATAAAAATCGAAATAACAATAAAATAATAGAAAAAACATTTAAAAATAAATTGTAAAACCAATAAAGTACACAATAAACTCATAAAAACCACAATAAATTAACTATAAAATCAAAAAAAATAAAAAATACAAACAAATAATACAACAAAAACAATTATTTAACGCATAAAAAATCAAAAACACTAAAAAAATAATAAAATAACATAGAAAAATCACTGCATAACGTGAAAAAAGACCAAAACAGAACTCGAAATATTATACTGTTATTTATTGGTAGAATTCCTTAATTTTGACGCTCTTCACAATAAAATCATGATACACAGAGAAAAAGTAAAGAGTCTGCTCGAGACAGAAGAGTTTAACAGAGAAGTAACAGTTATGGGTTGGGTACGTACCTTCCGTAACAATCAGTTTATAGCTATAAATGATGGCTCCTGCATGGGAAACATCCAGGTTGTTGTTGATTTTAATCATACGGATGAAGCCTTATTGAAACGCATTACTACTGGTGCAGCAATTGCTGTAAATGGTATTATTGTGGAATCCGTTGGAAAAGGACAAAGAGTTGATATAAAAGCAACCTCCATAGAAATACTAGGTGATAGTGATCCGGAGAAATTCCCTTTACAACCTAAAAAACATAGCTTAGAGTTTTTAAGGGAAATCGCACACCTGCGTTTTCGTACCAATACTTTTAATGCGATATTTAAGGTACGCCATGCACTGGCCTTTGCAATACACCAGTTTTACAATGAAAGAGGCTTTGTGTATATGCACACACCAATTATTACAGCTTCAGATGCTGAAGGTGCCGGAGAAATGTTCAGAGTAACGACACTTGACCTGGAAAACCCGCCACGCACTGAAGATGGTAAGGTAGATTTTTCTGAGGATTTCTTTGCCCGCTCTACAAACCTAACAGTTTCAGGTCAGCTGGAAGGCGAGCTTGCGGCTATGGCATTTGGACAGATTTATACTTTCGGACCAACCTTTAGGGCTGAAAACTCAAATACAACACGCCATCTGGCTGAATTCTGGATGGTAGAGCCTGAGGTTGCTTTTGCCGACCTGGAAGACAACATGCAGCTGGCAGAGGACATGCTCAAATACGTGATCCGTTATGCTTTGGACAACTGCGCAACAGAAATTGATTTCTTAAACAACAGGTTACTGGAAGAAGAGAAATCAAAACCACAAAATGAGCGCAGTGAAATGTCGCTGATTGAAAAATTAAATTTCTGTCTGGATAATGATTTTGAAAGGTTAACGTATACCGAAGCCATTAAAATTTTAAAATCGTCGAAACCAAATCAGAAAAAACAGTTCAAATACCTGATTGATGAATGGGGTGCTGACCTGCAATCGGAACACGAGCGCTACCTGGTTGAAAAACATTTTAAGAAACCGGTAATCCTGACAGATTACCCTGCCGATATTAAATCATTTTACATGAGACAAAATGAACCCGATGAAGTGGGAAGAAAAACGGTAGCCGCAATGGATATCCTTTTCCCTGGAATAGGAGAAATGGTTGGAGGTTCACAAAGGGAAGAACGTATGGATAAATTGGTTGCCAGAATGGAAGAATTAAATATTCCACAGGAAGAACTTTGGTGGTTTTTAGACACCAGACGTTTCGGTTCGGCACCGCACTCTGGTTTTGGCCTTGGCTTTGAAAGACTTGTTCTTTTTGTAAGTGGCATGACCAACATCAGGGATGTTATTGCATTTCCCCGTTTCCCTAAGAATGCAGAATTTTAACCTCTAAAACAACTATATAAAAAGCCGTAAACAATTTTTGTTGTTTACGGCTTTTTTATTGAGCACCCTCCGGATTAAGAATTATTCTTATGTTCAGCCATATCATCCGAATAAGAATTCGCATGTGCATAATCAACCATCGATACTTTATAATCTGTTGGATTAAAACTAGCTGATGTACTGAGTGCCATACCCAGTTCAAAACGCATCGGATAAGGCGTTTGCAGTAAACTTCCTTCAGGGATATAAGGAAAACTCTCCATATAAGAATGCATTACATTTGGCGCTATCCGCCTGTTGATATAAGCTCTTGTAAGCTGATATGGATGGTGTAAACCTGCGGCCCCAAGCAATTCAACTGCACTGGCCACAGTAAGTCGGTGGAAATTGAATACCCTCACCTTTTTATCTTCTACTACAAGACCCTTCATTAAACTCGGATCTTGTGTAGCTACACCAGTAGGACATGTATTGCTGTTACACTCCAAAGCCTGGATACAACCCAATGCAAACATCATACCCCTGGCAGAATTACATAAATCGGCCCCAAGGGCAATATTTTTAACCAGATCGAAGCCTGAAGCTACTTTTCCGGATGCAATAATCTTGATGTGTTGTTTCAGATTAAAACCACTAAGCACATCATATACAAAAGCTACTGCTTCTCTTAAAGGCATGCCAACAGCATTCGAAAACTCCTGAGGCGAAGCACCGGTACCACCCTCTCCACCATCTACGGTAATAAAATCAACATAAATCCCGGTTTCCACCATTGCCTTACAAATAGCAAAAAACTCGCTTCTCCGGCCAATGCACAACTTAATTCCAATTGGCTTACCACCCGATAATTCACGCAGCTGCTTTACAAAAGCAACGAGTTCCAAAGGGGTCCTGAAAGCTGAATGTGAAGGTGGAGAAATCACATCATAGCCTTCTTTTACCAGCCGGATCCTGGCTATTTCTGGTGTTACTTTTTTGGCAGGCAAAATTCCTCCATGCCCCGGTTTAGCACCCTGGGAAAGTTTAATTTCGATCATTTTAACCTGATCGGATTTAGACCTTTGGGCAAAAGCTTCAGGATTAAAAGAACCATCATCGTGGTTGCGACAGCCAAAATAACCTGTTCCGATTTGCCAGATCAGGTCGCCACCAGGATTGGCATGGTAATCACTAATCCCTCCCTCACCTGTATTATGTGCGAAACCACCCAGTTTTGCACCACCGTTTAAAGCAAGGATAGCATTCTGGCTTAAAGAACCGAAGCTCATAGCAGATATGTTATAGATACTGGCAGAATAAGGCTGGGTACAGTTCGGACCACCAACAAGTACACGAGGGTTCTCTTCCAGCTCGTGATGACTGATGGCTGAAATACTATGACTTAACCACTCATAACCGTTTTCATATACGTCAAGTTGTGTTCCAAAGGGAATAGTATCGTTCTCCATTTTTGCACGCTGATAGATCAACGAACGATTTAAACGGCTAAATGGCTTGCCATTGGTATCACTCTCTACAAAATACTGGTATATTTTTGGCCGCAGGTCTTCCATAAAATACCTTAAACGGCCTACAACCGGGTAGTTGCGGACAATACTATGCTTAGGCTGGTATAAATCGTAAATGCCCAATAAAACCACCGGGCCTGTAAAAATAAACAACCACCATAACGGTGCGTAGGTAAGGCCTAACATTATGGTAAGCGCTACCAAAAATGCTGCAATAGCGATGAATGCTTTTCTCATACGTATCAATTTACTAAAAAACATGCCAATTGAGCAATAATAATCCAATTTCGGTCTAACATTTGTGTAATTTTACACATGCTTATCAAAATTTATCCCGAAAATCCCAATCCAAAAGCAATCGAACAGGTTGTTGATGTACTTAAAAAGGGTGGCTTAATCATATATCCTACTGATACGGTTTATGGTTTGGGCTGCGACATTACGAACCAAAAGGCCATCGAAAAGATATGTCGTCTTAGGGGTATAAAGCCTGAAAAAGCCAATTTTTCTTTCATATGCTCGGATTTAAGACATATTTCCGATTTCATCAAACCTATTGATACAGCAACATTCAGGGTATTAAAAAAAGCCCTACCGGGCCCTTTTACCTTTATTTTAAATGCGAACAATAACGTACCCAAACTGTTAAGTTCCAATAAAAAAACAGTTGGTATTAGGGTACCAGATAATGACATTGCCAGAGAAATTGTCAGGCAACTTGGCAACCCTATTCTATCTACCTCCATCCGTGATGACGATGAAGTAATAGAGTATTCTACCGATCCGGAACTGATCCATGAGAAATATGAAGATACAGTTGATATGGTGATAGATGGTGGTTTTGGCGACAATGAAGCTTCCACGGTGGTAGACTGTACTTCCGGAGACTTTGAGATCATCCGTGAAGGAAAAGGAGATTTGGATAGCTTTCTGTAATTTTTATCCAAAATAGCTATATTTACCAGTATGGATAAATTACTCGACCTACAGGCATTTAAAGATTTTTTCCGTTCAGGTCAAATTGGTGGGGTAATATTATTGATTTGTGTGGCAATTTCACTCTTCATTGCCAATTCATCTTATGCCACCGCATTTGCCGATTTTTTAGCTACAGACTTCGGGTTTACCTTTGGTGCCAATGCCTATGTTTTTTCAGTATCTGCTTGGATTAATGATGCCTTAATGGCTGTATTCTTTTTACTGGTTGGCCTGGAAATTAAACGTGAAATGGTGGAAGGGGAATTGTCATCGATTAAGAAAGCATCGCTACCAGTAGTAGCTGCTCTTGGTGGCATGTTGGTACCTGCATTTATCTATTTTATGTTCAATAAAGGTGAAAATACAGCATCAGGCTGGGGAATACCTATGGCTACAGATATTGCTTTTGCACTGGCCATTATTTCTATGCTTGGTAAACATGTACCTACCTCTTTAAAAGTATTTCTGGCTGCACTCGCTATTGTTGACGACCTTGGTGCTATCCTTGTCATCGCTATTTTTTATACCAATGAAGTGCATTTTGATTATTTACTGATGGCAGCTGGTATAGTAGCACTGCTGCTGGTCTTCAATTTTTTAAATGTAAAACCACTTTACTTTTACCTGATACCAGGTGTGTTTTTATGGTACTTCATCCATCACTCGGGAATACATGCCACCATTGCTGGGGTTTTACTGGCCTTAACCATCCCCACAAACAATACGAATGTTGAATCTCCACTGGAAAAACTGGAACATCTGCTGAATGGCCCCGTAAACTACTTTATCATGCCTATTTTTGCACTGGCCAATACCAATATCACTTTTCAGAAAGAAATGGTCAGCGGATTGATATCGCCACTTGGTTTTGGAATTATTACAGGTTTATTTATAGGAAAAACCATTGGTGTAACCTTGTTTTCATGGGCAGCGGTAAAACTTAAGCTGGGTAGTTTACCATCCAGATCTGGCTGGAAACACATTATTGGTCTGGGTATGCTTGCTGGTATTGGCTTTACCATGTCTATTTTCATATCCCTTTTATCTTTCAGCGATGTCCTTCATGTTACAGAAGCGAAGTTTGCTGTGCTCTGCGCTTCTGTACTATCAGGTATAGCGGGGTTTGCATTTTTAAAATCAATCCCCAAAAAGAAACCAGCAGTTAATCCTGCTTAAAATTTTGCATAAAGGTTTCAATACTTCCTTTTAAATTGCTTGTATCCAGCGCTTTTACAAATGCACTACCTATAATAGCCCCATTGGCATATTCACAGGCTTTATCAAAGGTTTCTTTACTACTGATACCAAAACCAATCATAGTTGGGTTCTTTAATTTAAGATCTGCTATCCTTGAAAAATAGGCTTCAGTATGGTTAGATACCTGCAGATTTTGCCCGGTTGTTGCCGATGAAGATAACAGATAGATGAATCCGTTACTTAAACTATCGATTTTCTGAATGCGGTCTGCAGCCGTTTGCGGAGTAATCAGGAATATATTGCTTAAACCATATTTAGCAAAAACTGGCTGGTAAAGTCTTTCGTATTCTACCATAGGCAAATCGGGGACAATGCAACCATCTACTCCAACTTCAGCACAGGCTTTACAGAAATTCTCGACACCAAACTGTAACACCGGGTTTACATAGCCCATTAATAAAACAGGTATACTGACGGTTTTACGCAAATCTTTTAGTTGCTGAAACAGGAGTTTAAGATCCATTCCATTATCTAGCGCCTGCTTGCTGCTGGCCTGTATAATTGGCCCATCTGCTACAGGATCTGAATAAGGAAAACCAATTTCCAATAGATTGGCGCCTGATTTTTCCAATTCTTCTGCAATAGCTAAAGTATCGCCTAAATTGGGATAACCAGCTGTGTAATATATTGAAAGTATATTTTTCTTTTCCTGAAATAATTGTTGTAATCTGTTCATATTGGTGTTGTACCTTCGTTTATAAATTAAAGTATTTCATATAGGTATCCATGTCTTTATCTCCTCTTCCTGAAAGACAAACAACTACATTTTCTTTACCGGTAAAGGTCATTTTCTCTAAATAAGCCAGCGCATGCGCACTTTCAATTGCCGGAATAATACCTTCCATCTGGGTAAGCAACAAACCTGCCTGTAAAGATTCATCATCGGTAATGGACACATACAGGCCACGCCCCGTTTTAAATAAATGCGCATGCTGAGGGCCAATACCAGGGTAATCCAGACCTGCAGATACAGAATGTGGCTCTACCACCTGTCCGTCCGGTGTTTGCATCAAAATGCTTCTGCTCCCATGCAGTACACCTTCTTTACCCAAAGCTGTAGTAGCCGCTGAAAATCCACTATCAATCCCCTTACCCCCTGCTTCAACAGCGATCAGTTTAACTTTTTCATCCTCTATAAAATGATAAAACATGCCCATCGCATTACTACCACCACCTACACAGGCCAGCACATAATCCGGCTGGTCATTTCCGGTTTGTTCTATAAGTTGTTTCTTAGTTTCTTCGGATATGATGGATTGAAAAATAGCCACCATATCCGGATAAGGATGGGGACCGACTACAGATCCTATAATATAATGGGTATCCACGGGATTATTGATCCAATCACGCATAGCCTCGTTGGTTGCATCTTTTAAAGTTTTACTACCTGAGGTTGCCGGCACTACTTTGGCACCCAGCATTTTCATCCGGGCCACATTAGGGGCCTGGCGCTTAATGTCAACTTCCCCCATATATACCACGCACTCCAGGCCACGTAATGCGCAAACTGTGGCTGTAGCCACCCCATGTTGCCCTGCACCAGTTTCGGCAATGATCCGTTTTTTCCCAAGGCGTTCTGCCAGCAGAATCTGCCCGATGGTATTGTTGATCTTATGGGCACCAGTATGGTTCAGGTCTTCACGTTTTAGAAATATATTCGCATTGTACTTTTTTGAGAGCCTTTTGGCCAGGTACAATGGGGATGGCCTGCCCACATAATCTTTCAGCAGCTGATGAAACTCTTTCTGGAACGATTCGTCCTCAATTATTTTAAGGTAATTCTGTCTCAGTTCCTCTACGTTAGGGTACAGCATTTCGGGAATGTAAGCTCCACCAAAATCTCCGTAATAACCTTTTTCATTTACAAAATAACTCATAATGCATTCTTAAAATCTGTCAATTTATCTATGTCTTTTAAACCAGGGGTAAGTTCAAACTTACTATTAATGTCTATGGCGTAAAGACGGGTATCTGTTATATTTTTTAGTTGCGCTATGCTATCAGGGCCAATTCCCCCACTTAAAAAGTAAGGTTTATTTAAAGTATACTTTTCAAGAAGACTCCAGTTAAAGGTTTTACCGGAACCCCCATGACCTGCTGTCTGGGTATCAAAAAGAAAATAATCTACCACTGGTTCATAGCTTTTCAGCTGGCTGAAATCAAAGTGCTCATCAATTCCAAATGCCTTGATTAGAACAATACCATGGTCGGCAAGCAAACCTTTTAAAGCAATGCAATACTTTACAGGTTCAGAACCATGAAGTTGTACAGCATTTAATCCATATAAAATTGCCAGTTCGGCAACTTTGTTCAGTTCTTCATTTACAAAAACCCCTGTTTTTTTGATCCCCGCGGGCAGGTTACGTACAAATGAAGGCGTGAGGCCTGCAATAAACCGTTTAGACTGCCTGTAAAAGATGAAACCTAAATAATCAGGCCTTAGCGCAGCTACAGCCTCAATATTATCTGTGAGCTTCATTCCACATACTTTTAGTTTAGGTTTCATTTTATCTCCGGATTTATCTAAATTTTTATTTTCCTATCAGTTTTTTAAAACTATCCATTGCCTTTAAACCCATTAAAGAAGATTCGGCCTCATAAAAACAATCTGCAAAAGTTTTGGAGGCATCGATGGTTCTGATGGCCAGTGCGGCATTGCAAAGTACTACATTATTTTGCTCATCAGTGCCCTTTCCGCTCAGTACATTGGTAAATATCCGGGCGGATGATTCGACAGTATCGCCACCTTTTATTTTATCTTCAGTGATCTGTTCAAAACCCAGATCGCTTACCTTCATTAATGCTTCACCATTTTTGCTAAAAGTTTTAATATCACAGGTTAAAGAAATCTCATCAAAACCGCCAACAGCATGCAATATCGTATAGTTTTTATCGGTATCCTGATAGAGGTAGGCATATAATCGGGCTAGTTCCAGACTAAAAACCCCCACAATCTGGTTTTTAGGTTGTGCGGGGTTTACCATTGGCCCCAGCATGTTAAAAAAGGTTTTTACACCAAGTTCTTTACGGATTGGCGCTACAGTTTTCATGGCCGGGTTAAATAAAGGTGCATGAATAAAACAGATACCAGCATGATCCAGGCTTCTTCTTAAGAGATCCTGATCATTGGTAAAGGTATAACCCAGATACTCCATTACATTAGATGAGCCGCAGCCCGAGGACACGCCATAATTACCATGTTTGGCCACTTTATAGCCAGCGCCAGCTACAACAAAGGATGCCAGGGTTGAAATGTTAAAGGTATCTTTACCATCTCCTCCTGTACCACAAAGGTCTACCAGTTCAAAATCAGAAAAATCGAGTCTGATGCAAAGATCCAGCATAGCATCGCGGAAACCCTGAAGCTCTTCAACTGTAATGTTGCGCATGCCGTAAGCCGTAATAAAAGCAGCAATTTGCGAAGTATTAAACTCGCCTAAAGCAATAGCGGTTAAAATTTTTTGTGCCTCGGCTCGGCTAAAGGTTCTGTTTTCGAATAAGTGGTTGAGTATCTTCTTCATATTATGACTTCTAAAACGAAGTTTAAAAAGTTGTAAAACAAAAAAGGTTGCCTTAAAGCAACCCTCAAATATTATTATATAAAATAAAAACGTTCAATACAGGGTTACACTACGCATTTGCGTTGTGCCACCACCAGTTATTAAGTCCGTTTGTTAATATCATTAACGCAAATATGGAATTGTTTTTGCAAAGGAACAAGTGTTTCGCAAAAAAAATTATTTAACTAAGGCATTCTTTTCTTTGGTAAAATGATTAAACACCAGTTTATCTGCAAGTGCAGGCAGCAATTTATTGATCCAGACCGTAAGCTTGCCCTGCCCTGTCATTATCAGCGTGCGTTTACGTGCAGCAATTCCATTAGCAATATTTACTGCAACTTCTTCTGCACTCATCATTTTCCCTTCTTCCATACTGGTTTCACCGTGGGAAGTCCCGTCTTTTGCCAAAGCTGCTACACGGATATTGGAAGTGGTAAAACCCGGGCAGGCCACCATTATGTGCACTCCTGTTTTGAGCAGTTCGGTACGTAAGGACTCCATAAATCCATTCATTGCAAATTTAGAAGAAGAATATCCGGTGCGGCCCGGCAAGCCACGATAACCCGCTATAGAGGACACGCCAATAATGCTGCCCTTGGTTTTAAGTATTTCAGGCAAAGCATATTTTGTGCAATATACAGCACCCCAGAAGTTTACATCCATCAGGTTTTTTAACACTGCAAGCTCTACTTCATTAAACAATGCCCGCATAGAAAGACCTGCGTTATTGATGAGCATATCAATTTTATTGAAAGTAACCAAAGCCTGTTTAACCATCAGTATGCAATCTTCTTCTTTACTCACATCAAGCTGTACAGCTATAGCTTTTATGCTGTATCTCCTTTCAAGATCAGCTGTAATTTCACAAAGGGTTACATATTGTCTTGCAGCCAGTACCAGGTTTGCCCCCCGTTTTGCAAATTCTTCGGCGCAAGCTTTTCCAATACCTGAAGACGCGCCGGTAATTATAACTACTTTATTTTTAAAAAAATCCATTGTTATTTAATTAATGAGTTTTGGTAAGGCACACGGGTTACGATAGACCTGCCCAGGGTGATTTCATCGGCGTATTCCAATTCTCCGCCAAAGGCAATTCCCCTGGCGATGGTTGTAATTGGGATCTGGAAATCTTTAAGCCGCTTATATAAATAAAAAAGTGTGGTATCTCCCTCCATAGTGGCACTTAAAGCCAGGATAACCTCTTTTACAGGAGTTGTTGCCACGCGCTGCACCAATGAATCAATAAAAAGATCTGAAGGGCCTATGCCATCCATTGGAGAAATCAAACCGCCAAGCACATGATAAACACCAAAATACTGACCTGTATTTTCGACTGCCATTACATCCCTGGTATCCTCTACCACACATATCAACTCTTTTTCTCTTTTTCCGGCTGTGCAGATATTGCAGGTATGCTGATCAGAAATGTTATGACATACACTACAGTGTTTTATTTCTTTTCTAAGCCTGATAAGCACATTTCCAAAATGGTCCACTTCTTCCTGTTCTTTATTCAGCAAGTGCAACACCAATCTCAAAGCAGTTTTTTGTCCAACTCCGGGTAGCTTGGAAAATTCATTGACAGCATCTTCAAGCAGTTTAGAAGAAAAGTTCATTTTACAAATTTAAATAAAATTGACCAACATTTTTATTTGGTTTTATTAGGAGAAACTCATGATGGTTTCTTACATTTATCAGCTTAATTAAACCACTATATGAGTCCGATTATTCTTTTGTCCTTTCTTCTAGGCTATTTTGCTTTATTAGTTGGGGTGGCTTATTTCACCTCAAGAAACAACTCAGACAACTCTTCTTTCTTCATTGCAAACAGAAATTCCAAATGGTACCTGGTCGCTTTTGGAATGATAGGAACGGCATTATCCGGCGTAACTTTTATATCGGTACCCGGGGCTGTAGGCAAAAGTGATTTTGGTTATTTTCAGTTCATACTGGGCAATGCAGTCGGCTTTATCATTATTGCTACGGTATTGCTCCCATTATATTACAGGTTAAATATCATTTCTATTTATACCTATCTGGAAAGACGTCTGGGTTTCTGGAGTTATAAAAGCGGTGCCGTAATTTTCCTGGTATCTCGCACCATTGGGTCTGCTTTTAGGCTTTACCTTGTTGCTATTGTGTTGCAGAAGTTCATTTTTGATGCCTGGAGTATACCTTTCTGGTTAACTATAGTTATCTGCCTGGTACTCATCTGGCTGTACACACACAAAGGAGGATTAAAAACTATTATCATTACCGATACCTTGCAAACAGTATTCCTTTTGCTATCTGTAGTGCTATCAATCATATTTATTGCCAGATCTTTAAACCTGGATATTGCCGGTACTTTCGAGGCTGTAAAAAACAGTAGCTATTCCAAAATCTTTTTCTGGGAGGATTTTCTGGGTAGTAAAACGCACTTCCTCAAGCAGTTTTTTGGGGGTATTTTTGTAACCATTGCCATGACCGGACTGGATCAGGATTTGATGCAGAAAAACCTAAGTATGAAAACCATTGGCGAAGCACAAAAAAACATGTTCACCTTCACCACCGTTTTTGTGATCATGAATATCTTCTTTTTAAGTGTAGGTGCTTTGTTATATCTTTTCGCTGCAAAAAACGGAATTGATGTTGCAGCATTAAAAACACCTGACCACCTTTATCCGGAAATTGCATTAAACCACCTGAATGTCATCCCAGGCATTATTTTTATGCTGGGATTAACCGCCGCGACATTTGCGACCACTGATTCGGCATTAACGGCATTAACAACTTCATTTTGTGTAGATTTTTTACATTTCGATAAAAAAGCCGATCAGAATGATCCTGCACTGGTTAGCAAACGGCACTTGGTGCACATTGGATTCTCTGTGCTGATGGTCGTTGTGATCATGATCTTTAAAATCATCAACGATGACTCGGTAGTAAATGCCATTTTTAAAGCAGCCGGGTATACTTACGGACCATTGGTAGGTCTTTTTGGTTTTGGAATGCTGACTAAAAAGGCTGTAACCGACAAGCTTGTACCTTATATCTGTATACTTTCACCAATATTGTGCTTTATAATTGATATCAATTCTTTAAACTGGTTTGGATACGCTTTAGGTTTTGAACTGATCATATTAAATGGATTACTTACATTTGTTATGCTTTGGATTACTGGTAAAACATCAACAACCCAAACCAAATTCTAATACCTTAATACCTATCGAATGACAAGTGAAGAGAAAATAAGAAGTGCTTTTGAGAATAAAAACTGGCAGGAAATAAAAGTTACAGATTCCTGGCAGATCTTTAAAATAATGGCCGAATTTGTGGATGGTTTCGAGAAATTAGCTAAAATTGGACCTTGTGTATCCATATTTGGTTCGGCTAGGACTGCAGAAACGAATAAATATTACGAAATAGCTGTCGAATGTGGTAGATTGTTAACAGAACGTGGGTATGGTGTAATTACCGGCGGTGGTCCCGGTATTATGGAAGCAGGTAATAAAGGTGCCCACATGAATGGGGGTAAATCAGTAGGATTAAATATAGACCTGCCATTTGAACAGTTCCACAACAAATATATTGACCACAATAAATTGCTGGAATTTGATTACTTTTTTATCAGGAAAGTGATGTTCATGAAATACTCTCAGGGCTTTATTGTATTACCTGGAGGAATGGGCACTATGGATGAGCTGTTTGAGGCAATTACGCTGATCCAGACAGGAAAGGTTGCCCGTTTCCCGATCGTGCTGGTTGGAAAGGAATACTGGGGTGGATTGGTAGAATGGATCAAGAATACGATGCTGCGAAAAGAACATAATATTCATGCTGAAGATCTGAATTTATTTCGCCTGGTAGATACAGCCGCTGAGGCTGCTGAACATATTTTCAGGTTCTATGAGAAATATGTATTGAAACCGAATTTCTAAACATCTGTTTCTTTCATAAAATGATATATATCACCCAAAATGGCTAACGCCGCCAGATACCACCAACTTCATGGCATCTGCAGCACTCATATTCAAAGGTTTTATTTTCTCATGTTTCACTACGTAAACCTGTCCGGCAAATGAGTAAGAGAAAGGAAAGTACACAATAGACTCTCCGGGAAGATTGATAGATTTCAGATCATTCTGGGTAAGAAAACCGATCCGCTTTAAATCACCTTCTACTTCTACCAGAACAGGATTATTAAACTTTTTCTCATCTCCTACAAATGCCTCGGTAAGGTCTTTAATAGAAGAATAAATAAATTTTAATAATGGTATTTTATCCAGTAAACGTTGAAACCAATTATACATAGGTTCCGTGACAAAATAGGTTACAAAAATACCGGCAAGTAATATTAGTGAAACTACAAGTGCAAGTCCCAGCCCAGGTATGTTCCGGCTGGCACCGGTTTTGGGATCAACACCTAAAATATTATTTACGTTTAACCAGCTGTCCACCGTAGTTACAGCCCATATTACTATAAAAATGCTTAATGCAATAGGAAGTACGATTAGCAATCCTTTGATCAGATAATTCAGTAATGCCCTGCCAACTTTATTCATAGTGCAAACTTAGATAAAATATTCATGAAAATATTTTGTCTGCTAGGGGAATCTATTCATAAAAATACACGCGTTTTACCCTTTGAGATACATTAGTGAGAATTTCATAAGGAATAGTTCCGATCTGAGTAGCCAGTTGGGCAATGCTAAGCTCATTGTTAAACACAATTACCTCATCCCCTGTTTTCACATCCAGCCCTGTTACATCCAGCATACACATATCCATACAGATTACTCCAACAGTGGGTACAAGTTTCCCCTTGATCAACATGCGACCTGTTCCATTTCCAAAGGCACGACTGTATCCATCTGCATAACCAATTTTTACAGTAGCAATTGTACCACCTTCCGGCAACAGACCTTTCCTGCCATACCCCACAGTTTCATTTGGTTTAAGGTGCTTTATTTGGGTAATGGTGGTTTTTAGGATAGCAACTGTCTGGAGGGCGGTATTGTTTTTCAATGCAGCATCAAAACCATATAGACCAATTCCAAGTCGTACCATCTCCAGTTGTGATTCAGGATGGCGCGAAATACCAGAAGTATTGGAAATGTGCCTGATGAAGGGGTAGTGCAGTGTTTCGCTAATCAGTTCTGTCATGGCTGTAAACCGTTCAATCTGATGCCGGGTGAATTCATCATGCAGCCCATCTTCACTTCCCACAAGATGGGAAAATACAGAAGCCACTTTAACTTTTCTGGTTTCAGTCAACACCTTTAACAAGTCAGATAAATCAGGTTCTTCAAATCCCAGTCGATGCATTCCGGTATCAATTTTCAGATGAATAGGATATTGGTCGGTTTTCAAAAAGCCAATAAGACCCTGCAAAATTTCAATGTTATAGATTTCGGGTTCAAGGTTATACCTGATGATGGCATCAAAAGCAGAAGGTTCGGGACTCATTACCATAATAGGTAGCGTTATACCAGCCTTTCTTAATGAAATGCCTTCATCAGTATAGGCAACAGCCAGATAGTCCACTTTGTGGTACTGCAATAAATTGGCTATTTCGAAACTGCCACTGCCGTAAGAAAAAGCTTTGACCATAGCCATAACCTTAACCCCAGGCAGTAGTTTACTGCGGTAAAACTGCAGGTTACCTGCCAATGCATTAAGGTCAATTTCCATTACGGTATCGTGTACTTTTTGTGCAATCAGCTTACTGATCCGCTCAAATTCAAATCTCCTGGCCCCTTTCACTAAAATGGTTTCGTTATTAAAATGGAGTGCAGGAAAATTATCAATAAATGCTTGAGTACTTTCATAAAAACTGGCTTCCATATCAAATAAAGAGGCCGATTCGCTAATATGGGTACCAATACCAATGAGCCTGTCTACATGCTTTTGTTTCAATAGCGCTGCTATTTCAGTATAAAGTACCCTATTGGTTTTACCTGTTTCATAAATATCAGACAAGATCAGCGTTTTTTTGGGATGCTGGTTCTGAAGGTTTAGAAAATCAAGTGCAATGGCCAGGGACGAAATATCGGCGCTATAAGAATCATCTATTACAGAACATTGGTTTATCCCGTTTTTTAATTCAAGGCGCATACTTACCCTGGTCAACTTTTCCAGACGTTTATCCGCTTCTTCAGGTGTATACCCCAAGGCCAGCAGGGTAGCCCAGCAGATGATCCCATTTTCTACAGATGCCTGGTCACTAAATGGGATCAGGCATTCTATTTCTATTCCTTTAAAATTTGCCCGGATATAGTTTTTACCATCAATTGGTTCAACAAATAAGATTTGCAGATCGGCTTGCTGTTTTTTGCTCCAGGAGAACTTGGTTTTTCCTGGTAAATCATATGTACTTAATCCTGCTGTATATTCAGGAGCATAAATAAACAAGTCAGCATCATTAAACAGCTTTAATTTTTCGAGCAGTTTTTCTTTTAATGAAACGAAGCCCTCGGCATGTGCCTCTCCTACATTTGTCAGAATCCCTACATTAGGTTTGATCATGCTGGCCAAGGCATCCATCTCATCAGTTTTGGAAATGCCTGCTTCAAAAATACCCAGTGTATGTATGGCCGTAATTTCCCATACAGATAGAGGTACACCTATCTGGGAGTTAAAACTTTTGGGACTGCGTACAATGTTATGATCAGCAGCCAGTAATTGATACAGCCATTCCTTTACAATGGTCTTACCATTGCTTCCGGTTATACCAAGTACTTTTAAATCATACTGGTTACGATTATATTTAGCGATGGTATGTAAAGCGAGTAACACATCCTGAACAAGCAAAATATTGGCGTCAGGAAACAATCTGGTATACTTAGCCTCACTGATCACAAAGTTCCGGATTCCATTGGCATAAGCATCTTTTAAAAATCCATGTCCATCTCTTTGTCCCTTTAAAGCAAAAAATAAAGAGCCATCCGGATCTATTACACTTCTGCTGTCAATCACTAGTTTACTGATGATAGCATCCTTTTGTACTTCAAAGTTTTTTATACCCAGAATACCTGCAATATGTTTGATGTTGTAAATGAGACTGCTCATTTGGCAAAATTAAGCTTATGTCAACACTAATCATATTTTTTACACTATTAATGAACTGAACAAAAAGAATAAAAAAAACAATTAAAATGTTGGTTGGTCTCATATATCTTATATAGATTTACATTGAGAGCGTTAATGGTGTCCCGGAGTAATTACCGGGGCGCTTTTTTTAGAGCATAAAGATGTTGGTATATAGCAATTTAGAAAACATTTCGACAGACGCCCTTCTCCATACCTTCAATGCGTCTTTTTCTGATTACCTGGTTAAGATGCAATTGACAAAGGAACAACTGGAACGAAAGTTAATAGCAGATTCTATAGACCTTAAGTTATCGGCAGGGGCTTATGAAAATGGCAAACTTGTTGGCTTTATTTTGCATGGGATTAATAAAGTGTGCAATGAAAAAATTGCCTATAATGCCGGAACAGGTGTAATACCTGCAAAAAGAGGCCATAACCTGACGGGGAAAATGTACCGTTATATTTTACCCTTTCTTGAAAAGGAAGGTGTAACAAAATGCATCCTTGAAGTCCTTGAAAAAAATCTTCCGGCATTAAAAACCTACAAAGCGATCGGCTATCAGCTCAAAAGGGAACTCGTGTGCTTTAAAGGAATCCCAAAAATAACAGGGATCAAAGGCAAACGCATAGATATCCATGAGATTAAACATATAGACTGGCAGGAAGTAACGTCTTTCTGGGACTGGACACCATCCTGGCAAAATTCAATCATTGCCATGCAAAATTTGGGTGAGCACAACAAAATCGTTGGTATTTACCTGAAAGATAAGTTAGTTGCCTATATTAGCTACAATCCTTTGAACAACCGGATTGCTCAATTTGCTGTGCATAAATCACATCGTCGTAAAGGTTATGGAAAAGCATTATTTAAATATGTATTTAATGTTCACAAAGCTGAAATATCTGTTATCAACATAGATATAGATTCCAGCTCGACCATTACATTTTTAGGGTCTATCGGATTATTTCCCTATATCTATCAGTATGAGATGGAAAAGAACTTACGAAGTGACGTGCTGCTGTAAAATTGATTCAAGTAATACACTTGATTCCTGCTCCGGACTGATCAGGTCCTGTAATGTAACTTTATCCAGCAGCTGATCAACAGTAAACTGGATCATTTGCCATAAAGACCTTATAGAACAATCTATAGAGTTTGTGCATAATTTTAAAGTACCGGGATAATCTTCACAAAACTTTTTACTGTAAAGTGCGCCACCCAATACTTTCATTACCTGATTAATATTGATCTGTCCGGCGGTCTGTGCCAGTACATACCCGCCTTTATTGCCAGGTGTGCTATTGATATAGCCCGCCATGCGCAAAATACGGGTTAGTTTGGCTACATAAGCCCCAGATAAGCCTTCGGCTTCACTAATAGCCGGAATGCTGATTCCATCCCCATGGTCATGTCTTCCAATACGGAGCAAAATTCTTAATCCATATTCTTCCTGTGCAGTAATTTTCATCAGTCTATATTTTTATCACATCATTCCCAGTTCTAAACGCGCCGTTTCAGACATCATATCCCTGTTCCATGGTGGGTCCCATGTTACCTCTACAGTAACTTCGTTTATCCCATCAATTTCTTTTACTTTCTGTTCAACTTCAAGCGGAATGCTTTGTGCGGCAGGACAACCAGGCGCAGTAAGTGTCATCACAATCTGCACATTATTAAGTGGTGGCAGGATTTCCGTTTCGTAAATCAGCCCCAGCTCATATATGCTTACCGGTATTTCAGGATCATATATAGTTTGCAAACAATCGATTACTTTTTGTTTTAACGCTTCTTTATCCATAGCCTATTCATTTTTTGAGCCCTGCATTATTTTATAAGCCAGGGCATAATTTTTCATTTGTTTAATCATAGACAGCAAACCATTGGAGCGGGTTTGGGCCAGATGCGTCATCATTCCGATTTCCCCGATAAAGTCCATTCTGGCATTTAAAATTTCTTCAGGGGTATGCCCGGATAAAACTTTAATCAACATACTAATCAGGCCTTTCACAATTACAGCATCACTATCTGCTTTAAAATGCACTTTACCATCATTGTAAAAGGCCTTAAGCCAAACAGTAGACTGGCAACCTTTGATCTTGTTTTCTTCTATTTTATACTGGTCTGCCAGTTCTGCCAGCTTTTTACCCAGGTCAATAATGTATTCATATTTATCTTCCCAGCTGTCAAAAAGTGCAAAATCCTCAATAATTTCCCTTTCAATTTCAGGTATTGATCTCTGCTCCATTACGTTAGCATTTTTATAGTTTTGTGCAGTCCGGTAATCAGCACATCTATTTCTTCCGGTTGGTTATACATTGCAAAGGATGCCCTTACCGTACCAGGGATGCCAAAGCGTTTCATTAATGGTTGCGTACAATGATGTCCTGTTCTAACAGCTATGCCCATATTATCGAGCAATACCCCAATATCCTGTGGATGTATACCTTTAACAACAAAAGACACCAGACCCGCTTTGTCTTTGGCTTCGCCAATGATGCTCAAATCCGGAATGGTTTTTAAATGAGCTGTTGCGTAGGCCAGTAAATTAGCTTCATGTACCCTGATCTTATCTTTTCCAACTGCAGTAATAAAATCCAATGCTGTTTTTAAAGCAATTGTATCTGCAATATTTGGTGTACCCGCTTCATATTTATAAGGCAGGTCATTATAAGTAGTCTGCTCAAATGTAACTTCTTTGATCATTTCCCCACCACCTTGAAAAACAGGCATATCCTCCAACAATTCGCGTTTACCATACAGTACACCAACCCCTGTAGGGCCATATACCTTATGGCCGGAAAAAGCAAAAAAATCACAATCCATTTTCTGAACATCGACATCCAGGTGGACTGCAGATTGGGCCCCATCTATCAGCACTTTAGCACCAACAAGATGTGCAGCAGTGATAATTTCGTTCACATGATTTATGGTACCCAATGAATTAGATACATGAACAACAGCTACCAGTTTTGTTTTCGGGCCCAGTAATTCTTTATAAGCTTCTATGGAAAGTTCTCCCTCATCTGTAACAGGAATTACTTTCAGGAAAGCCTTTTTCTCTTCACATAGTATTTGCCAGGGAACAATATTCGAATGATGTTCCATGCCGGATATAATGATCTCGTCCCCTGCAGTAATGTTTTGTCTGCCCCAGGTATAAGCAACCAGGTTTATGGCCTCTGTTGTTCCTTTGGTAAAAATGATCTCTTCAGTAGCATCTGCACCAACAAAATCCCTAACAGCCTCTCGGGTAGCTTCATAAGCTATTGTCGCCTCTTCAGCAAGCGTATGTATGCCGCGGTGTATATTGGCATTGTAAAACGAATAATAATGCGTCAATGCATCAATTACCTGTTGCGGCTTTTGCGAGGTAGCAGCATTGTCGAAATAAACCAGTGGTTTACCTTTCACCATCCTCGATAATATGGGAAACTGCTGTCTTATATCCGTTAGTACCATTATTGAAGAGATAAATGTTTGTAAATTAGTTTTTCTACATACTTACGTAAAGGCTCGGATTTGATCTGGTCCAGTATGTCTGTTGCATAAGCCTGCAAAAGCAATACTTCGGCCTCTGCTTTGGGAATGCCTCTTGCCCTTAAATAAAACAAGGCTTCTTCGTCCAGCTGCCCAACTGTACAACCATGCGAACATTTTACATCATCAGCAAAAATTTCCAGCTGGGGTTTGGTATTTATCGTAGCATTATCGGACAACAGAATGTTTTTATTGGACTGATAGGCATTGGTTTTCTGAGCATCAGGTTGTACCATGATCCTTCCATTAAATACAGCAGTCGAAAAATCAGCAGCAATCCCTTTATAAAACTGATTGCTAAAGCAATTTGCTTGCCTGTTGTCTATCAGCGTATGATTATCAGCATGTGTTTTTCCTTTTAAAAGGTATAAACCATATAAATGCGCCTCATTGCCCGGAGCATCCAGTACCAGGTTCATATTGTTGCGTACAATGTTACCACTAAGCGTTATCGTTACTGTATGTACATAACTTCGTCCAATCTGGGTAATATGCGTAGTGCTTACCTGACTGGCATTTGCCCTATCATTCTGTATTTTATAATATTCCACATAGGCATTTTTCTCCACCACTAGTTCCATTACCTCGTTACAAAAAGTATCGGACGTACCTACTGAAGCATATACTTCTGTTAGTTTTAACGTACTGCTTTCATCCACATAAACAAGGCTACGTGGCTGGGCCAGGATATGTTCTGCTCTTCCATCTAAAATATGATATATATATAGCGGATGTTCAGGCAATTTGCCTTTATGGAGGTATACAAAAACACCACCCGCTATAAAAGCACCATTCAGGGCGTGAACTCCGTCTTTTATATAAGTACTGCTTTTATTTAAATGAGCAGCAACTATGGTTTTATAAGTGCCCTGGGCCGCCTCTGTTAAAGGCTGCACAGTCAATTCTGTCTCGGATGAACGGATATTGGACAAAGCCGTATTAAAATGACCGTTTACAAAAACCAGTTCATTTGCTGTTTTATGGCCAGGTAAACGAATAGCGTCTACATCGGCAACAGTAACAGTGCTTTCCAACACAGCGGATGTAAGGTTATATTCCCTGTCAAAAAGATTGCTGATGCCGGTATACTTCCATTCCTCTGTATGAAATGTAGGCAAGCCAATTTTATTAAAAGCATCAAAATTATTTTTTCTGACAACGGCAATGCTATCATCCGCATTTACAGACTGAGACTGTTTAAATTGTTCTTTGAAATAGGTTAAATCATTCATCGCACATTATTTTTATAACGCAGTCAGGTTAACCTCGTCAGTAATAAAATCATAGCCTTTTTCTTCCAGTTCCAGGGCCAGTTCTTTGGTACCCGACTTAACAATACGTCCATTGTACAGCACATGCACAAAGTCGGGCTGAATGTAATCCAGCAAACGCTGATAATGTGTGATCACCAATACCGCACGATCCGGACTATGCAGCTTATTGATGCCATTGGCTACAATTCGCAAGGCATCAATATCGAGGCCTGAATCGGTTTCGTCCAGTATAGCTAGTTTCGGTTCAAGCATGGCCATCTGAAAAATCTCATTGCGTTTTTTTTCCCCACCGGAAAAGCCTTCGTTAATTGAACGGCTTAAAAGAGATTGATCAATTTCTACCAGCGCCATCTTCTCTTTCATCATTTTTAAAAAGGTCACTGCATCCAGAGGCTCCAGCCCGTGGTATTTTCGCTTTTCATTTACTGCGGCTTTAATAAAATTGGTGGTACTTACGCCAGGTATTTCAATCGGATATTGAAAAGCCAGAAAAAGTCCCTCTCTTGCCCTATCTTCAGGCGATAGTTCAAGCAGGTCTTTTTCAAGAAAGCTTACTTCACCCTCGGTTACCTCATATTGCTCTCTACCGGCCAAAACAGAAGCAAGCGTACTTTTGCCAGAGCCATTAGGCCCCATAATGGCATGCACTTCGCCTGCTTTTATTTCAAGGTTAATTCCTTTTAATATCTTTTTACCTTCTACGTTTGCGTGTATATTCTTAATTGACAACATATTCATATATTTTATTATCCTACGCTACCTTCCATGCTAATGGCAAGCAGCTTTTGTGCTTCAATAGCAAATTCCATAGGTAGCTGGTTCATTACTTCTTTTGCAAATCCATTCACAATAAGCGCTACTGCAGCTTCAGGGTCTATCCCTCTTTGCCTGCAATAAAAAAGTTGATCCTCACCAATTTTAGAAGTGGTAGCTTCATGCTCTACAATAGCTGATTTGTTTTTTACTTCTATATAAGGAAAGGTATGTGCCCCACATTTATCACCAAGTAATAAGGAATCGCATTGCGAATAATTACGTGCATTCAAAGCCTGCTTACTGGTTCTTACCAGTCCACGGTAACTGTTCTGACTATGCCCTGCCGAAATGCCCTTGGCTACGATCCTGCTCCTGGTGTTTTTACCCAGGTGGATCATTTTTGTACCGGTATCGGCCTGCTGGTGATTGTTGGTAAAGGCTACTGAATAAAATTCTCCAATAGAATTGTCACCTTTTAAGATCACACTTGGGTATTTCCAGGTAATGGCAGAACCGGTTTCGACCTGTGTCCAGGAGATTTTTGAATGGTTACCTTTACAAATGCCACGTTTAGTTACAAAATTATAAATGCCGCCTTTACCATCTTTATCGCCAGGATACCAGTTTTGTACGGTAGAATATTTAATCTCTGCTTTTTCCATAGCTATCAACTCTACAACAGCAGCATGCAATTGGTTTTCATCGCGCATAGGGGCCGTACAGCCTTCCAGATAACTTACATAACTTTCATCTTCGGCAACAATAAGTGTGCGTTCAAACTGTCCGCTGTTTTCTGTATTGATACGGAAATAAGTAGAAAGTTCCATCGGGCAGCGCACACCTTTAGGAATAAAGCAAAAAGACCCATCAGTAAATACTGCAGAATTTAATGCCGCAAAATAATTATCCGTCATAGGTACTACAGAACCAAGATATTTTTTTACCAGTTCGGGATGTAGTTGTATGGCTTCACTGATCGAGCAAAAAATAACGCCTATTTCTGATAATTGTTCTTTAAAAGAAGTAGCAATAGAAACACTGTCCATCACTACATCTACAGCCACACCGCTCAGGCGCTTCTGTTCGCTGATAGAAATACCCAGCTTTTCAAATGTACTGAGCAGTTCGGGATCTACTTCATCCAGACTGTTCAACTGCTTTTTAGGCTTAGGGGCTGCATAATAAATGATGTCCTGATAATTGATGGGTGGATATTTTACATTGGGCCAGGTGGGCTCTTCCATGCTTAGCCAATATTTATAGGCTTTAAGTCTCCATTCCAGCATCCATTCCGGTTCGTTTTTTTTATTGGAAATGAGCCGGATCACATCCTCATTTAATCCTTTAGGAATTGCATCTGTATCTATCTCCGTCACAAAACCGTATTTGTACTCGTTTAATACGGCATGGTCAATTGCATCTTGTTGTTCTTTCATGATCTTAGGTTTGAAAGATTTAGAATATAACACAAAGATACCGGCTTTTGCTTGTTTATACAAAATAGTATAAACAGAGAAATGTAAGATTTGCTTTAGTTTACAGCATAAGTAAATACTTTCCTGCCCAGGTTTCCAAAAGCGTCCATACCTTCCAGTACCACTCTGTAAGTTCCGGGCTCATTTGCATTAAAGTATTCAAAGCTTGCATTCCCATCTTTATCAGTGATTACGTTGGGTTTCCAGAAAATAGTAGTGCGGTAATCTGCAGGATTTGATGTTTTACCCGGTTCGTATTTAGGCATATAAAATTGTCTTGCGGTATAATACCCTGTTGGACTATAAGGAAGTATGCCGGGAGCAGCACTTATATTCTGACTGTCCCGTCTGCCTTTTTTAGAAGTAAGTATTAACACACCACCATTAGTGCCGTATACAAATGACAATCCTATACTTGACAATATTTCGATACTCTCCAGATCATTCATCACAATATCACCAATCATATCAGTGCTGATCTCCATGCCATCTAAGATTATTTTCATAGGAGAAAGATTGTCAGAAGACTGGGCCTTATTCAAGTAAGGAATTTGTTGTCCCTCATCGTTTAATCTAAAATTCAGACCAGCCACTCTTCCTACCAATGCCTGACGCAAATCTTGTTTCGTTTCAAGCTGTTCTGCAGTAAAAACATAATCGGCATTTCCTGGTCCGTTAAAATTTGCCGATTCTGTTACCTTCTTTTTCTCAGCAACAATATTAACTGTCTCCAGGTTGATAGAATTGCCCAGCAATCCTAAACGTCTCAATTCACTAAAATAATTATCACTTTTGCTTAAATACCTTGATAGGGCTTCATTTATATTAACCTGAATATCTCCTGTATTTCTATTTTTAGAAACCAACTGCAACGCTCTCTCATCCATTTTAATATCAACATTGTCTTTGCCTTTCTCGGTCTGTGCTTTTACAGCAAACTTAGTATTATCGCCAAAAAACATCTCCCTGAAAGCAAACCGACCATTTTCATCTGTAAGTGTATCAATCATAAAAAACTTACTGGAAGAAGAAAGCAGGGTAACTTTTCCACGGGCAACGGGCTTACCGCTATTTGTAGTAACCCGGCCACTAATTACCAAAAGTTTCTCCGGCTGATATTTAACAGGATTGATCTTATCCGCTAAAAAATCTTTCCAGACAAAACGCCGCCAACCTTGTGTCATCATAAGAAGATCTAAGTTATTTCTGGTTTCTTCATCATTGCTAAGAAAGTAGTAATTGGGTTTCTCTATATATCCGGCAAGA
Organism: Pedobacter sp. AK017; assembly: GCF_014200825.1. Taxonomy (NCBI): domain Bacteria; kingdom Pseudomonadati; phylum Bacteroidota; class Sphingobacteriia; order Sphingobacteriales; family Sphingobacteriaceae; genus Pedobacter; species Pedobacter sp. AK017. The sequence continues at coordinate 72,716 of NZ_JACHCW010000009.1, read as the reverse complement.
TCAGCACTAAGTAACAGATCTGTAAAAATATTACTTTCGTTAAATTCATCGATACCAACCTTTGATATATTATTTACAGCCACTGAAAAACTACCAGGAGTAGGCTTATTCGCATATGAAACTTTAAAATTAGCCGCTATTTTGGCTGTACGCTTACTAGCACCCGGCAACTTTTCAAATTGAAGACCCAGCTCATCCGAAACATTATTAATAAAAATCAGTCTTTCAGCTGCAGGCCTGTTATCCGGCGTAAATAAAGTCAGCCTTAAAATCCCCGATCTGATCTTTTCCTTAGGGAAGCTGGTACTTATTACCTGTCGCTCTGAACTTGCTTTTGTAGAATAGATTACATTATTATTTTGTTGTGCAATAAGCTTAACATCACCTTTCCCCAGTAAAGAGCCACTAATCATTATTTTAACCGAAACTTTTGTACTATCTGAATTATTGACTGCTAGTACATAACCATCAGGTAATGCTGTTGGTAAAGGGATTTCTTTTTTGGAGCCATCAGCAAAAGTAGCTACAGCCACATAACCTTGTCCCGGAAGTGGATTTAGAATAAAACTTCCCATTCCCCTGTGCTTAGTTTTAATACTGCTCAGTTCAACCCCATTCTGATCTTTTATTGATAAAGATATATCTTTGCCCAGACCATCACTTCCCACTACTTTTACACCTATTCTGGAAGGTATATTTTCAACAAGACTGCCTCCTTCAGGAAAAAACTGTACATCAACCTGGCCTGAAGCCGACTTAAGCGGAATTACTTTAATATTTTCTTTTTTATTGGCTATTTTTGCACTTGCTGACCTACCGATCTTAATGGTTTTATCATAAAAAAATTCCGACCCCACATTTTCCATCCAGCGGGTATATGCCCTGATTCTATAATTACCCTCTGAAAGCGAGTCTTTCAAATTAAAATCCCCCCAACCCATGCCAAAAGAAAGGGGTATAATCAACTGCTTTTTTACGGAATTTAACTCATCAATCAGATCAACATACAATGTATTGCTAATCTGAGACGGTTCTGAAGTCACCGTATTCAATACATAAGCTTTAAACCAAATATCTTCTCCTATAGCATAATAAGGTTTATCAAGGTGCAGGTATACTTTTTCCTGTTGGTTATTTTTATTATAATCTTCCAGTTTGGAAAGCAAGTCTGAAAAAGGATCCACATTTCTGATGAAGGCAGATGCAGCCAAAAAAATTAACAATCCAGCAATAACGACCAATACCTTCTTCTTTTTCATATATTAAGAGATTAATTAGATTTTTTTAAATTAATATTGTTCAAAATACAAATTCTAATTCATTTTATATAATAAAAACCACCGTCAATTATAAAACCTTCACAGGTATTAAAATTCTTTAATATATTTATATCATGAAGTTTAACAGAAATTTTCTATGCTGTATATCCGCAGTACTTGTGTTCAGTACAACCGAATCGCGTGCTCAAAATACAAAACCTGAAGCCATTGAAAATGCGATATTAAAAGACAAAAAGAATTTCTATTATATTGATTTTAAAAAATATAATGCAGCAGACCCCAGCCTTCCTATCGGAGTTTTTGATTCTGGCACAGGTGGTTTAACTATATTAAACACATTGGTTCAGTTTGACCAGCACAACAACGCAACAAAATTTGCGGGGAAGGACAATATCCCCGATTTTGCAAAAGAAAAGTTTATTTATCTTGCTGACCAGGCCAATATGCCTTATGGCAATTACTATAGTGAAAAGAAAAATGATCTTTTAGTTGAACATATCATCAAAGATGCACAGTTTCTTTTATCTGATAAATACTATTTAAATAACACCACTAAAAACTACAGTTCAGACAAACAAAAAGTAAAAGCCATCGTTATTGCCTGTAACACTGCTACTGCTTATGGAAAGGAATATATTGAAGATTTCATAAAAACTACTGGCATTAATTTAAAGGTGATCGGTGTAATTGATGCCGGTGCACAAGGAACGCTTGATGTTTTCAAAAAGGATGAAAACGGTTCAATTGGTGTTTTTGCTACAGTTGGCACCATTGCCTCAAAAGGTTACGAAACTACAATTCTTGCCCTCAAAGATAAACTTGGGTATAAAGGAAATCTACAGGTATACAATCAGGGTGGTTACGGTCTTGCAGAGGCTGTAGATGAGGAACCTGACTTTATTAACCGCAAGGCCATCGCGCCAACCGCAAATTACCGCGGCCCAAAACTTGATAGTGGGGCTTATAAAATAGAAAGAACCTTACTCGATGTTTACAATTTTGATTTTAGTAACCATAAAATGTTATGCGATAGCAAAAGTGATGAATGCGGAAACATGCAGTTAAATGCTGCCGACAATTATGCCCGGTACCACCTGGTTTCTCTGATGGAGAAAATAAGGAACACTAAAGGTGCACAACCACTTAAAGCCCTTGTACTTGGCTGTACCCATTATCCTTTTTTAATCAGCGACATCCGAAAAATCCTTTCTGATCTTTACAACTTCCAGAAGAATGGTAATTTTATCTATCGCACGTTCATGAATAAGGACATACAGATCATTGATCCAGCGATAAATGTAGCCACGGAACTTTATACTTACTTAAACAAACAGCATCTTTTTAATCCTGCAGGAAATATGAATGCCAGTGAGTTCTTTATCAGTATACCCAATGCTGACAATAAAACCGTAATTACAGACAAAGAGGGCAGATTTACGTATAACTACAAATATGGAAGAAATGCAGGTGAAATACAGGAATATGTAAAAGTAGTGCCCTTCAGCAGAAATAATATTCCTGCCGAAACACTCGACCGCATCAAAACGGTGATCCCTTCAACTTATGAGTTGATACAAAAGTTTCATACTGATAATTCAAAACTGATTACTTTACCTGAAGCAGAAAAAATAAAACCGTAACTCAATATCCAAAGGTATTGTGTAATACTTTTACCGGCTGGTCCAACTTCAGTAAAAAACCATTAATAATTGCAAAAACCGGTTTATCCTGTTTGGTAAGCAGAAAGTTAGCTGCTTGATTTAAACCAACCTGTCCAGACACGCTAGTACTATTCGTCAGATTCAGCAACCTGTTTTTTACCGGACCTGCGGGCGACTTTGCATCCGACCATTTTATAAACAAATAACCTTCCCTTATCAGTTGAACTTCAGATTCAGCGCTTAAATTCTCCCACTCTTTTTTTGTCAGTATTTTCAATTTACCAGGCGTATAATTCAAGTCTCCGGCATCTGCCTCATCATAACCATATACCCTTTCTACATCGCCCAGTTCATCAATACTTCCCTGGTAACTAACTCCCCTGTAATCACTGTCCTTAACCTGCGTATGGTTTATACCCAAATTGGTTAAAAAGACACTACCCTGTTTGGTTATTTTTACATTTCGGATCAGCACGTTGTATAAAGACCTGTTGTTTTCCGGAATCTTTTCATATTGTACAACATCTTCTTTCAGATAAGACTGATCAGCTATGGAGTTCAGCGCACTTAAAAGAGCATAAAAATTCAGTTTACGGATGTATTCTTTTTCAGGGTCTCCAGGATAACCACCCGATTCGATCAGGATAGTTGCAATACCCATCCCTTGAAAAGTATCACCAAAACATCTTGGATCATAATCATCATTGTACTTTGCAACTTTATCAGGCATAAGCTTTTGCAGCACGTTATTCATCAGTAAAATTACCAGCCTAGCTTTTTTACGTACGTCATCCATATCTTTTGCATAATTAAAGGCAGGATCCAGAAAAGAAATTGTTGCCGTATTTTTACTACGTCCAGCCGAATACAGTGTACTCTGATCATGCAGGTTAAACCCAAAATCAGGTTTAATTTTTTTGGCTATGTCCATTAATATCCTTGCCTCCGGACTAACCAACATTCTTGCATCCCTGTTGATATCAATATCCAACGCATTCCTTCTTTTAAACATTTCAGCTCCATCCGGGTTCAGCATAGGCACAAAATGAAGTTCAAGCTGATCAAGCAGTTTATTTCTCAGCTCATCATTCTTATCATTGGCCTTTAAAAAATTAAAAAAGTCAAATAATGCTCTTGTGGCTGTGGTTTCATCACCATGCATTTGCGACCACAGCAATACCTTTATCTTTCCCCTTCCAGCTGTTAGGTGATAGACACTGCGTCCCTGTGCAGAACCGCCTGCAATTTCGATTTTAAAAAGACCCGATTTTTCCAGTTTTTGAAACAAAGGAACAAGATCACTATGTTTAAAAAAACGGTCTTTCAAGGCTGGCTCCCTGTAAATACCATATTGGTCCCACAAAAAAGACAGATCCTGACTAAAACCAGTTTGTATTAAACACAGCAGCAACAGGGTTAAAAATATCTTAGACCAAAAAAAATGCTTCATCATAACTATTTTAATAAAAATTGCCTGTACATGTCTGCTATAAATATAAAAGATTATAACAAAACATTACATTAGTAACAAGACAAAAACCAAATGATCTTATGCCACCGGAAACTTCTTTTATATATCTGCTGATCTGCCTGCTTGCCGGCATATCCATCATTGTATTGCTGACTACAAAATTTAAAGTACCGGCAGCATTTGCGTTAATAATAGGCTGCTTTCTTGTTGGCTTAGGCGCACACTTATCCTTAACAGATGTGGTAAATATCATGAAGGAAGGTTTTGGCAACATTATCAAATCACTCGGACTGATTATATTGCTGGGGACAACTTTAGGGATATTACTGGAATATACAGGCAGCACATCAGTTATGGCCAACTACATCTTAAAAAAACTTGGCGAAAAACGAACAGTATGGGGCATCAGCATTACAGGGTATATTGTAGGCTTACCTATTTTTTGCGACTCTGGTTATATCGTATTGAGTGGTTTAAATAAGACATTGGCAAAACGCGCCGGCATATCCATTGTAATTATGTCAGTATCCCTGGCAACAGGCCTGTATTCTGTTCATTGTATGGTTCCACCCCATCCCGGAAGTGCCGCCGCCGCAGGTATAATTGGAGCAGATATTGGCAAATTGATATTGATTGGCAGCCTTGTAGCCATACCGGCTATGATGGTCGGAAATATATGGGCCCGGTATGCAGGTAAAAATCTCCCTCTACCTGTAGTTGAAGAAGAAACTCCAACGGATGTACGGTTGCATCAGCCATCTGTTATCCAGTCGTTCCTGCCTATTGTAGTTCCTATAGTCCTTATTGCCCTAAAATCTTTCGTTACTATAGAAGTCACCCCGGATAAAGCTTGGATGACCGCGATCCTTTCTTTTGGCGATCCTGTAATTGCCTTAATCATTGGCATTTTACTTACTTTCTTCTGCAAAAAATCGTGGAAAAGAGCAGAACTTGGCCACCTTTTACAGGATTCGGCCGAAAAAGCAGGTGGAATCCTGGTTATTATTGGTGCCGGCGGTGCATTTGGAGCCATACTTGCCGCCATCAAGATCGGCACCCACTTAAGCGAATCGCTTGCGTTGGATAGCATGGGGCTGTTCTTCCCATTTCTGCTCACTTTCGTCTTAAAAACAGCCCAAGGCTCATCAACAGTAGCCATTATCACTGCCGCTTCTATTGTCCTTCCCCTGCTGCAGGTATTAGGGTTGGATACTGAAACCGGCAAACTGCTCTGCGTACTGGCCATGGGTGCCGGATCTATGATGATCTCTCATGCCAATGATGCCTATTTCTGGGTTATTGCAAAGTTCTCCGGCTTAGACATGAAAACAATGCTCAGGGTTTATTCAGTGGCTACCGTCCTGATGGGGCTTACTTCATTTGCCATGGTTTATATTTTATCGAAGTTCTTATAATGATGCATATCCTGATTGCCCCAAATGCCTTCAAGAATAGTCTTACTGCCACAGATGCAGCAATAACTATCCAGAATGGATTACATTTAAGTAACCTTAACTGCACTACTTCCTGCTTTCCCATTGCAGATGGTGGGGATGGCACCGCCAGCCTGATCATTGAAAAGTGCGGAGGAAAGCGTATTGAAGTTACCGTACATGATGCGCTGGGAAGAGAAATCACTTCTTCATTTGGCTTAATAGATGATGGGCAGACGGCAGTGATCGAAATGGCAGAAGCCTCAGGTCTCAAACAGTTAAAAACAGCAGAATTAAATCCAATGAGGGCATCTTCATCCGGCACTGGCGAATTGATTAAAGCTGCATTGGACAAAGGCGCAAATAAAATCATTATCGCCATGGGTGGCTCTGCAACTGTTGATGGCGGCTGTGGTATTTTGAATGCATTGGGGTTTACTTTTTTAGATCAGAATGGGAATCGCTTAAATCCTGTTCCTGAAGAGCTGATAAATATTAAACGGATAGATGTTTCCAGGGCCGATCCCAGGGCCATTGCTTGTGAAATTGTTATTCTTTGCGATGTTGACAATCCATTGTTGGGCAGCAATGGTGCCGCCGCCGTATTTGGTCCACAAAAGGGCGCCAATGAAGCAACAATAGCCCGGCTTGATCATTTTCTGTCCAGCTTGGCCAAAATAGCAGATGAACAATTTAAAAGGCCTATAGCCAGCCTCACCTATAGCGGTACTGCCGGAGGTGCAGCAGCGGGGCTGTATGCCTTTTTAAAAGCGAAACTGGTAAATGGCATTGAATATTTCTTAACCTTAACCAATTTTGATAAGGAATTAAAAAAGGCCGACCTGCTGATTACCGGCGAGGGGAGCATAGACCTACAAACCCTTCAGGGAAAAGGCCCATTTGGTGTAGCAAAAAAAGCTTTTGAAAGTCATATTCCTGTTATTGGCCTTGCAGGAAAAGTCCCCCTTGAACCTGGAGCAGAATTGCTAAAGTATTTTAATGTATTAATGGCAATAGGAAATGAACCTGCTGACCTGACTGAAGCTATGAAGAACACCAGTAAAAACCTGGAACGGACGGCAACCAATATTGGTACATTACTGACATCAAAATAAAAAGCCTTCGATAATTATCGAAGGCTTTTTGAGCGAAAGACGAGATTCGAACTCGCGACCCCGACCTTGGCAAGGTCGTGCTCTACCAACTGAGCTACTTTCGCATTACCAGAGGCCACAATGTCCGCTGTGGCTTTTTTGTACTCAGAGCGGGAATCGAACCCGCACGACTTTTAAGGTCACAGGATTTTAAGTCCTGCGTGTCTACCAGTTCCACCATCTGAGCATAATCATTATCAAAACATTGATAGGATTAATTTTTATAAATGTCTTCCTGGTATTGAAAACATTTAGAGCGAAAGACGAGATTCGAACTCGCGACCCCGACCTTGGCAAGGTCGTGCTCTACCAACTGAGCTACTTTCGCATTGCTTAACACCATCCGATGTTATCCCTTTTTAGGTCAGGGTTAAAATTAATCACCTTGTTTCCGTTTGGGATTGCAAATATAAATACTTTTAGTTTAACGTCAAGTTATTTTTCATAAAAATGAAGCCCTTAAGCTAAGTCATTGGCCTTCAACACCTCAAAAATCAAATCATTCTCAAAACCTCTGGCCAGCAGATAAGACACCAGCTTATATTTTCTTTTATAAGGGTCCTTTTCACTTATTGAAGGAAGCTTTTTTTCTGCCAGCATCAATATAGTCTTTAAATATTCATCATAATCTATAGCCTTAAGTGCATTCGAAATCATCTTATCGGGCACACGTTTCAATTTAAGTCCCTGCTTTATTTTCATCTTGCCCCAGTGCTTTATGTTAAACTTACCCGAAACGTAAGCCTTTGTAAAACGCTCTTCATTTAAAAAGTTGGTTTGTATCAGCTCCGATATCACTTCTTCCACCTCATTGCTCCAAAGCCCCCACTCATACAATTTATCTCGCAGTTCTTGCTGAGAGCGTTCTTGGTAAGCACAATAATGTTCAGCCTTAGCTAAAGCACTTTTCTTATCCAGTTTAACTGGTTTCTTTTCGGGCCTGTCCATCATAAGACGAAACTACTTAAAATCCAGATAGGATTTATCTGTAAATTTCTTAGCATGGTATCCTTTAGCCCCCACTTCTCATGCAAGCTCACTTTTAAAGTGCCCTGCAAAGGGGGCCCGACAACAATTGTATGCCATATCCGAGCTCTTACCGCAGTTACAAGTAACCCTTAATGCTCAAAACCTTGCATTTACCAATCAAAACCTTTCTGAATATCTGGGTATCACATTAAGAAATTTAAACAGGGCATTAAAAGAAACTGAAAAATAAAGTCTGCTCATACAATCCTTTAGCGTCTTTTTAAACCTCTTTTACAATAAATAAAAAAATAATTAAAAAAAAGTCTAGTAATTTAATAGACTTTATATATATTTGTATCATCAATCGGTGAAAGATTGAAAATATAGTCATGTGGCCGAGTGGTTAGGTAAGGGTCTGCAAAACCTTTGACGGCGGTTCGAATCCGCCCTTGACGTCCACAGTACAATTTCTATATTGACTGCAATTAGATGTTTGGTTAGATCTAAGTTTTGTTTGAAAGCCAGGTTGGATGACCTGGCTTTTTATTTACAACACAACGCAAACGTTTGTGCAAAAATGGAGCAATTATAAAGCGCTTATATAATGTTCAATTGGTAATTTACAACATTATTTAACCATTCAATTCTATATGAAAAGAACAACAATTCTGATTTTAGCATTCCTTCTTTTTGGCACAACGATTCATCTATCAGCCCAAACGGCAAAACCAAATGTTATTTTTATTTATGCAGATGATTTGGGTTATGGCGACCTGAGTTGCTATGGTGCTACTAAAATAAATACTCCAAACCTTGACAAACTTGCAAAAAATGGCATCCGCTTTACCAACGGGCATTCTACTTCAGCCACCTGTACCCCATCCCGCTTCGCGGTTATGACAGGGCAATACCCATGGCGCCAAAAAGGAACAGAAATTTTACCTGGCGACGCGGCACTGATTGTTCCAACAAATACGACTACCCTGCCTAAAGTATTTAAAAAAGCTGGTTATCAAACCGCAGTTGTAGGTAAATGGCACCTCGGGTTGGGTAAACAAGTAGAAAAAAACTGGAATACTGAAGTAACACCCGGGCCAAATGAAGTGGGCTTCGATTATTCATTTATTTTTCCGGCAACAGCCGATAGGGTCCCAACTGTTTTTATGGAAAATCATAAAATACTGGCTTTGGATCAGACAGACCCCATCAGAGTAGATTATAAAAATCCGGTCGGCAACGATCCGACAGGAAAAGAGCATCCGGAATTGCTAAAACTCAAATCTTCAGCAGGACAGGGACACAACAATACCATTGTAAACAGTATTGGCAGGATTGGGTACATGGAGGGCGGTCACAAAGCCAGGTGGACAGATGAAGAGGTATCCACAACATTTCTGACCAAGGCCCGGGATTTTATAGAAAAGAATAAAAATCAACCGTTTTTCCTTTATTTTACACTAACCGAACCGCATGTGCCCCGTATGCCTGCCACCATGTTTAAAGGGAAAAGTGAACTTGGATTAAGGGGTGATGCGATATTGCAGCTGGACTGGACAGTGGGCCAGATCATGAAACAACTGGAATATCTGAAACTGGATAAAAATACCCTCATTATTTTTTCGAGTGATAACGGCCCGGTACTGGACGATGGCTATGAAGATGAGGCTGTAACAAAAAGTGTCGGACATCAACCTTCCGGAATTTTCAGGGGTGGCAAATACAGTTCATTCGAAGCCGGAACAAGGGTTCCATGGATCATGAGTTGGCCAGGCACCATATTGCCAAAGGTATCTGAAGCTATGGTTTGCCAAATGGACTTACTCGCCTCTTTTTCCTACCTTTTAAACCTCCCACTGCCTGCTGATGAAACTACCGACAGCGAAAATGTCTTACCTGCGTTGCTAGGCAAATCCACAAAAGGCCGTACCACATTAATTACACAGGGAGGCCCACTGGCCATCATCAAAAACAACTGGAAATACATTGAACCAGGTAAGGGCATTGCTTACGATAAATTAACAGGTATAGAGATGGGTGTATCGGCAAGTGGTCAATTGTATAACCTGAACACCGATCCTGGAGAAACTGAAAATGTTCTCGACAAATACGCGAGCAAAGCAAAAGAGCTGGCTACACTGCTCAATGCTATAAAAGCTAAATAAGAAACGGGGATACAGCAATCCACCGTATCCCCGCTATCTAAATTAACGCTCTCAGTTATATAGACGATAAAATATTTAATTTATTGTACCCGATATCAAAAAATTATTTTTTGTAGTTCCTTATTTCCCATGAATTAACAACAAAACAAACAGTAAATTATTTTACACGTTTCCAGGTTTCCGACCTGCCGATCAGCGAGAAGCCAATATAGCCCCTCATGTTCAATATGTCATTCCCCTTCATAGTCATGTTACAACTATAGGTTTTACCTGATTTTGGATCGTAGATCTTGCCGTCAGTCCATTTCCCTTCATCAAAAACAAAGTTTTTCAAGATCTCAAGGCCAAGAATAGGTTGTTTCCTCTGGTTTTCATCCGGGTTCTTTACATCTGTTTTTACATTTCCCTTTTCATCCTTAGGTTCTTTTAACCATACAATTTTACCGAAGTATTTTTCACCTTTTTTGGTAATATCAACATGTGCTTCACCTGAAGAATTAATCCATTTGCCAATAATGGCATCTTTGTTCTGGGCAAAGCCTGTAAAGGAAATTGCCGTAAGCAGCAATAAAAAAATTAAGTGTTTCATAAGTATAAGTTAGTGTTTTCTAAAGATACTAAACGACACCTGTAATCAGAAAATTATTTTATGATCTCTTTTACTTCGCCGCAGGTCATCATGCTTTCGCCAAAATAGGGGTTTCTGATTTCTTTTTTATTACTTAACCAGCTAGCTCCTTTATCGTGCAGTGCCATAGGGCAGTACTCAACATATACTTCACCAGAATTTAAACCTGAAGCTTTAACACGTGCAATAAAATCATTGCTCAGATCCGAAAACACAGTCCTTTGTGCTTCAATATCTGCCCCGGTAGTTATTTTTGAGGCCTAGGTTACCAGCGCAGTTCCGCCAGTCAGTTCTTTTGCACCCAATTCAATGGCGCTAGCCGCCACCTTTGCTTCTGCCACATCCTCATTTACCAATGCGGTGCTCAGGTGTATATAATGCTGGTATACTGCATTCAGTTTATCATCTTTAATGCTGACACCTGCAGTAGCTTGTTCCGTAGGCGCTGTATGACCTTCACCCTGGGCATGGTTGTGTCCGGCATGAGGATCTGCTTCAGCGGGTTTTTGAGTATTTCCACAGGCTGCAAATAAAGTTACTGCGGCCAAAATAATTGCGAAATTGATTACTGGTTTCATTTTCTTGTTTTTATAATTAATAATTAAGATTACATTTTTAACCCTTCAATGGGATTTTTTCCTTTTTTAAGGATATATTCACTATACAGAAGGTAAGCACCCGTTACCACTACCTGGTCGCCATTTTTCAGGCCAGCAGAAATTTCTACCTGGTTATCGTTCTCCTGCCCGGTTTTCACCAACCTTGGCTCAAAGCTATCTTTCCCCTTTTTAATCCATACGTGCATCCCCTTCCCATCTCGTATCACTGCATCAACAGGTAAGGTTAGTGCCTTACTTTTATTTCCGGAAGGCAAAAAAACATTGGCCTGTAAGCCTGGTTGCCACTGGTTTCCAGGATTAGGGATGGAACCCCGGATTTGCATCAGCTGGGTACCCGAAGCCAGTGCAGGATTAATAAAACTAATGGTCATTTCCTGGGGCTGATCTTCCCAGCCAGTGATTACCACTTTAACTTTCTGGCCATCTTTCACATTTTTCGCCTCATCAGGATACACATCGGCTTCCACCCATAACTGTGCATAGCCTTCCAGTCGCAAAACCGGACTACCTTCGGTTACATATTGTCCCTCTGTTACCGACACTTCTGCTACTATCCCTCCTTCTGGCGCATAAAAAACCACAAATGGATCTTTTTTCCGGGTTTTAACCAGTTGCTTTACCTCTTGTTCCGATTGTCCGTACAGCAACAGTTTTTGTTTAGCCGAAGCCACAATCTGCCTTTCTATTTGATCACCCTGAAATTGCTTTTCCTGGGCAATAGCCATCAGATATTCTTGCTGAAGCGTAGCCAGTTGTTCAGAATAGAGCTTATACAAGGGTTGTCCCTTCTTTACCTTAACCCCTGTTTCCCGAACATAAAGCCGCTCTATCCGCCCTGCAATCCTACTGGAAATGTAACTGCTCTGTTCCGGGTTAACCACCAGACGGCCGTTTAACTGTTTAACCCCCGAAAGGCTGTTTTCGCCAATCATAAGGGTGCCAATATTGGCCAGGGCCTGGCGCTTTTCATCTACTTTTAAAGCCTTATCGTTGCTGTTCTTTTCAAACGGCACCAGGTCCATGCCACAGATCGGACAGGTCCCCATTTCATTTTTTATGACCTGTGGGTGCATGGGGCAGGTAAAAGTCTGTAACTTTTGGCCTCCTACCCCTGCTGCCGACTTTTTCCCCTCACTGCAGGCTGCAATGAATACCGATGGAAACAGCGCCATCAGGGCCATGTTTTTTAAGAATATTTTCCGTTCCATAGCTATTGTGATATTTTTATAAAGCTTTCACTGTCTACCAGATAAGCTGCATTTTTACTGATAGGCCAGTTACTGATATCGGTTTTAACCTGTACCATCCCTCCAATGGTGATCCCGGCATCAACCTGTTTAGGGATAAAAACATTGCCTTCTTTTTTAAATACGATTCTTTTATTTCCTAAAGATACCAGGGCTGATTCCGGCAGCCACCATGATTTTGGTAGCAATACAGGGATTCTTGCAGTCAGCAATTCGCCTACCCTGAAACTGGGCTTATGCAGGTACACCCGGGCAATGGTAAAATTATCTCCGTCTTTAAATACAGGTTGGATTAAGCCAATGGCTCCCGTCTCCATATTATTTTTTTCGTTGTTTTTATAAAATACAAACCGGTGCCCCTTTTTTAGCAATGCAGCCAATGCAGGCTTCAACGAAAATTCGGCCACCAGGCGATCAGCATTGTAAATAGTAAATAGTGATTGTCCCGCACTTACATATTGTCCTTCACGCAATAGCAGAGGGGTACTGGCCGGGGTTGATGGTCTACTAATGGCAGCACCAGTTGTTGAAGCGGCGCTACCCATTCCAGCCATCCCATCTGAAGATCCGTTACTTCCCCCAGTCGGGGATGGGGCAGCAACAACCGGAGCAGCATTTTTTTCCAGTATATAACCATTTGCATGGCTGTATACCGGAATGCGGTAATTTATCTTTCCTGTTTTCAGTAGCTGATTGACCGCAGCAGCATTCATCCCCAAAAGCATTATGCGTTGTTTAGCGCTATTTAACAGGGCCGGATCTTTTTCTGAGTTTTTCAAAAACAACAGTTCCTGCTGTGCTGCAGCGAGATCGGGCGAATAAACTTCCATAATCAACTGTCCCTTTTTAACCGGCTGATAATTGTATTTGATCAGTAAACGTTCTATTCTGCCACTTACCCTGCTGGCAATGCTTTTTTCGTTACGGGTATCGTAATTTACCAGGCCCTGTACTTCTTCGGTAAATATCTTTGTACCATAATCGGCCTTAATTACAGGTAATTTGGCTACTACCTGCTCATTTGAAGGTTTTAACAAATGAGACAGGTTACTGTCTATTTTTACAATGGCAGGATCGTCAGCTGCATCATGCTTTACTTTTTTGCGGTTACAGGCACTTACCAGCAGAACAGCAACCAGTACCAAACACATCAGCAGGGGCTTAGCGATAAAGTTCTTTCTCATAATCTGCAATCATTAAATAAAGTTTCAGTTTCTCGTCAAGTACATTGGTCTGCATCATGGTCAGCGCTTCCCACGCGCCAATTACTTCCGGCAGCTCCATCTTATTTTCGCGATAGCTTAAAAAGCTAACATCCAGTGTTTTTTGCAGCGTCGGGATAATCTTGTTTTCCATTGCTGCAATACGCTGTTCCATCGATTGAATCTCGAACTGCATACCGTACAGCATGCCCTGGGTTTCCTGCAGCATCGCAGCTTTTTCCTTACCCATAGCCTGTATCTCATATTCCATGCCTTTTACTTCTGATTTATACATTTTGGATGACCATGGCACTATCGGAATGCTCACCATGCCCATTACACTAAAGGCTTTAGGCATCATATTGGTTAAAGGCGACATGTGGTCGAACCTCAATTTAAAATCAGGTCTGCTCTGTTTTTTCATGGCCTCAATATTCAGCTGCATAGACTGTATACTATAATCCATTTTTTTGATGTCGTTACGGGTCATTGCCAGGCTTGCCGTATCAATAGCCGCAGCTGGCACAAAGTTGGGCTGGTAAGCAGTATCAATAGTAAAACGGGTATTCCCCTGCACATTCATCAGGCTGTTTAACCAGGCACCTGCCCTTGCAATATCACCTTCCTGCATCCGGATCATATTCTGGTTCTCTTCCAGCTTTGCAACAGTTTTGTACATATTCCCTAATTTCGACTGGTTATAGGGATACCTGATCTCCTCGATCTTCTTCATCATCTCCATGATCTTCTGGTTCTCTTGTAAAATCCTGATTTTCTGCAGCGCCACCAGCCAGCCAAAATACAGACGTTTGGCCTGGGTTTTATATTCGTTTAATGTTATGCCACGGGTTTCATTTTCCACCTTGCCCTTCGATTCAATATAACGCTTATTGGCATTCAGCTTAACCGGATTCGGTATGTCTTGGTCCAGCTGTACCATTACCGAACCTTTGTCCCTGTCGTCCATCAGCATCTGTCCCGGATATGGCGTCATAAACGTCCCTATACCCACCATGGGTGCCATCCAGGCTGTTGCAGCTTTTGCCGTATGCTTATAGCTTTCCGCTTTTAAGCCGTACGATTGCAGCAGCAGGTTATTTCTATCTATCCGCTGCAAAATGGTATCCAGCGAAAGTACAGGCTGTCGTTGCTGCGCTATTGTATAAAACGGCAGCATCAATAAAATCCATAGTATTTTTTTAATGATGTACATCGTGCACCTCCAGTTTTCCATATTTCCTCAATTCATACTCTTTTGACATTAAAAAGATGAGCGGGGTAACCAGTAAAATGTGTGTTGAAGAAGTAAGCACCCCACCTATCATTGGCAAAACAATAGGCTGCATGACATCTACCCCTACACCGGTTGCCCAAAGCACAGGCACCAGGCCAAATAGTGATACACAAACCGTCATCAGCTTTGGCCTTAACCTTTTTGCAGCACCATGGATCACATATTCCCTCAGATCTTCTTTAGTAATCGTTTCACCCGAGTTACCTTTGAGTTTGATCAGCTGCTGCATGGCATCATTCAGATAAATTACCATCACAATCCCGGTTTCCACAGCAATCCCAAACAGGGCAATAAAACCAACCGCCACACCAACGGATAAGTTTACACCCCAGAAATAGATCATATATGCCCCGCCTATCAGGGCAAAAGGGACAGTGATCAGACTTAAAAAAGCTTCTCTCACAGAGTGGAAAGCAAAATACAGTGAGAAAAAGATGATCACCAGCACTACAGGTGCAATCCACATCAGCGTTTGTTTCCCTCTGATCAGATTTTCATACTGCCCACTCCACTCCAGAAAATAACCTTCAGGCAGTACCCCTTTTTCTTTATTCAGCTTTTCCATGGCATCCTGAACGGTACTACCCAAATCCCTGTCACGCACATTAAACATCACTGCACCACGCAAAATTGCATTATCAGAGCTGATCATCGGTGGGCCATCCTCAAATTTCACCTCTGCTACGGCAGACAAAGGAACTTCGCCAAAACTGGGCGAAGTTATAGGGATACGCTGAATGCGTTCTACGCTGTTTCGGTATTCCTGTGCCAGGCGCACACTGATAGAAAAACGCTGCCTGCCCTCAATGGTATTGCCAATGGTCGCACCACCCAAAGCACTCTCTACCACCTGGTTTACATCATCTGCATTTAAGCCATAACGCGCCAGCTCATCTCTTTTAATATTGATAGACAAGTATTTACCTCCGGTGATTGGCTCTACAAAAAGATCGCTTACCCCGGGTGTACCTTCCAATGCAGTCTTTACCTTTTCAGATACTGCAGCTATGGTATCCAGGTTCTGGCCAAACACTTTGATCCCCACATCTGTACGGATGCCTGTAGCCAGCATATTGATACGGTTAATGATGGGCTGTGTCCAGCCATTTACCACGCCGGGTATCTGCAATTTGGCATCCAGTTCTGTAACGATGTCTTTTTTGGTAATACCTTTGCGCCATTCACTTTTTGGTTTCAGTGTAATAATGGTTTCAATCATGCTGATAGGCGAGTTATCCGTAGCAGTATTTGCCCGGCCGGCCTTTCCCAATACCTTATCTACCTCGGGTACCGATTTAATGATCTTATCCTGCACCTGCAAAATCCGCTTTGCTTCAGCATTGGATACATCCGGCAAGGTTACCGGCATAAACAGGATACTCTGCTCATCCAGTGGCGGAATAAACTCTGTACCCAGGTTTTTAAGTAGTGGGATGGTAATCAATAAAGCAATGACATTTACAGCTATGGTTGTTTTTCTCCATTTCAATACTGTTCTGATGATGGGTTCGTAGATCTTTTCCAGAAACCGGTTTACCGGATTAGCACTGTCTGGTTTAAATTTCCCCTTCATAAAGAAAGAAATGAGTACCGGTGCCAGGGTAATCACCAGCAGGGCATCCACAATCATGATAAATGTTTTGGTATAAGCCAGCGGATGAAACAGTTTACCTTCCTGCCCGGTTAACATAAAAACCGGTAAAAAAGAGGTAATGATGATGACGGTTGCAAAGAACACGCCCCTTGAAACCTGCTTGCTGGATTTCGTGATCACCGCAAGACGGTCTTCTTCAGTAATCCAGTCGGGCGATTTCTTAAATATATTTTTAAACCAGGTTATCATAATGTTGTCGTTTTATTTTGGTCCTTTTCCCACAATTCATATCGCTCTGCCAGATGTTTATACGCATTTTCACTCATGATAATGCCATTGTCAACAATTACCCCGATGGCCAGCGCAATACCTGTGAGTGACATGATGTTCGACGAAATACCGAAAGCATTGAGCAGAATAAAACTGGCTGCTATAGTAATCGGGATCTGTATAATGATACTCAAAGCACTGCGCCAGTGGAACAAAAAGATAAATACAATGAGCGATACAACGATCATCTCCTCTATCAGCGTATTTTTAATAGAGGCTACCGATTCCTTAATCAGCTCACCTCTGTCGTACACAATATCAAACTTTACCCCTTTAGGCAGCCCTTTTGCCACCTCATTCATTTTTGCCTTTACACGGTCTATCACCTCGGCAGCATTTTCGCCATAGCGCATCACCACAATACCACCGGCCCGCTCCCCTTCCCCATCCTGGTCAAATATGCCCAGCCGGGTTTCACCGGTCATCTGTACCGTAGCCAGATCAGCGATCTTTATGGGTGTACCATTCTGGTTCTTAACCGGAATATTGGCTATTTCATCCAATGATTTAAGATAGCCAGAGGTTTTGATGATATAGCCCATATCGCTCATCTCAAACTTCCGTCCTCCCGATTCATTGTTATTACTCCTTACAGCAGCAATTACCTGAGGTACAGAAAGTTTATAATACAAAAGCTTATTGGGATCTATGCTGATCTGGTACTGTTTCTGAAAACCGCCAAATGAAGCAATTTCACTTACACCAGGCACATTTTGCAGGGCAAATTTTACGTACCAGTCCTGTATGGCACGTTGTTCGCCCAAGTCCGTACCCGGAGCATCGAGGGTGTACCACAATACATGTCCTACACCTGTTCCATCAGGCCCCAGCTGTGGAGCAACCCCTTCCGGCAATGTTTTTGAGATTGTACTGATCCGCTCCATCACCCGCTCACGGGCCCAGTATACATCTACATCATCTTCAAAGATGACATAGATAAAGCTCATCCCAAACATGGAAGATCCTCTGACATATTTGATTTTAGGGATACCCTGCAGGTTGGTAACCAGCGGATAAGTAACCTGGTCTTCTATCAGCTGTGGCGACCGCCCCATCCATTCGGTAAACACAATGACCTGGTTTTCCGAAAGATCGGGAATGGCATCTATCGGGTTCTTTTGTACAGAGAATAGCCCCCATATAAACAGGCCTGCCGACAGCACCAACACAATAAAGCGATTACGCATCGACCATTCTATAATTTTATGTACCATTTATAATAATGTTATATAAATAACCCTCTTTCTTTTGTTAATGTGTTTCGCCTGCTTTACCTGTACGGTCGTACTGGCAGCAGTCGTCAAGCTTTTCGTAAGCTTCTTTTGGCGCTTTAAACTTAGGGGTATCGTAACCTGCTGCTGCAACTTTCTGCTGGATCTGATCGTTACTGATTTTTGTAGAGTCGTAACTTACTGTCAGCACTTTTGTAGTTTTGTTCCAGTCTGCCGTACTTATACCATTTACTTTAAGTGCAGTTTCGATCTTTTTTTTGCACATACCACAGTTACCTGCTACTTTGATTTTTTCTGTTTTAGATTGTGCAAATACAGCACTGCCAAGGAAAGTCAACACGACTACCGAAAGAATTCTAAATGAGTTCATAAGGATTGTTTTTAAGAAAAATTGTAAATAAATTTTGAGATTATGGCAAACCATAATCAGGACACGAACGTGTCATGCATTAACAAAGAAAGAGGGTATTATATTCTGTAGGTACAGTTTTTTAGGTAAACAGGGATACGCTCTCCCTCAGGCGGAGCATTGCTTAATGCTTCCCTGGTAATTTTTACAGGTACGGGCGCCTGTTGAACAGCAAACAATTCAGGCAGGGTGACTGCTGTTGAAAGCTGATCAAATTTATAAACGGTCTGGCTTACTTTTTGGGATTTTTCAACCTTAACCTGTTGTTCAACATCTTTGCAGCAGGATTTCTTTTTAGCTGCCGATTTTGGCATTCCACAAAAATCGCAAACCTTGCGGGATTGCTTTTCCAGTCCCCAGCTTACCAGTTCGCCCATGCAATAATGAAAGTGCACACTTGCCCCGCTGGATACACCCAGGTAAAAAATGGCAAGTATGGTAAGCAGTGTCCTTTTCATTATTCATCAAAGATTGAAAAAAGTACGGATATATTTTTATATAATTCCGTACTTTTTTTATATCGTCTTATAAGTTCTATTTTCGTTATAAGCGCAACTTACGCTTCTTTTGCTACGTAGCCTGCCTTTTTCAATGTATTTACCACGGTTTCGGCATCCAGGTTGTCACTTGCTTCAACAGTAAGGATCTTCTCCGGATTATCGGTATCAACTTCCCATTTGGCAATCTCCGGAATGTCGTTTAAAAAAGGGGTCACGGTTGCAATACATCCGCTGCATTTGATATTTGTTTTAAATTTTAGTGTTTCCATGATGTTTATTATTCTTAATTTATGTTATTGTAGTTGTTTGATATTCTTGTTAAGCACCATTTTTTTATCATTCCAGTAAGGTGCTCATCATCCTGAGTATAAATTATATCAGTTTTGCCAGCTTCAGCCGCAGGCTGTTTCCTACCACCGATACTGAACTAAGTGCCATTGCCGCACCGGCTATCATGGGGTTCAATAAGAACCCATTGATCGGATACAACAGTCCCGCAGCAATCGGAATGCCGATCAGGTTGTAAATAAATGCCCAGAATAAGTTCTGACGGATGGTTTTAACGGTAAGTTTTGATAAGCGTAAAGCTTTAGGTACCTGCTGCAGATCGGAAGATACCAATGTCATCTTAGCCACATCAATGGCAATATCCGAGCCTCTACCCATCGCAATCGAAACATCGGCCTGGGCCAATGCCTGGCTGTCGTTGATCCCATCCCCTATCATTGCGACTACTTTTCCTTTCGCCTGCAGCTCCTTTACGAAATCAGCTTTGTCCGATGGCAATACTTCGGCCTTAAAATGATCAATTCCCGACTGCCCGGCGACCGATGCCGCAGTTTGCTGGTTATCACCGGTAAGCATATATATTTCAATACCTGCGTCCTTTAAAGCTTTCACTGCTTTGGCTGAACCTGATTTGATCTGATCGGCAATAGCTACCATGGCCAGTACTTGTGTTGTATTGGTAAAATAAATGACCGTTTGTGCCAGCTGCTGCAGCTCATCAACTTTTGTCTGCAATGCTTCCGGCACCTGTATCTGCTGATCTTTTAAAATCTTATGGCTTCCTGCCCAGTATTTTTCTCCTTCAAATACTGCGCTAACACCTTTACCTGTCAGGCTTTCAAAATCAGTTACCGCAGACCCTTTTACACCATCTGTTTTCAGCTTACGCACAATGGCTTCGGCCAATGGATGTTCTGAAGCCTGTTCTAAAGCAATCAATACACTTTGCAACAGTTCTTTATCCTTTCCGTCTGCCCATTCCAAATGCGTTACTTCCGGCTTGCCTTCAGTAATGGTCCCTGTTTTATCTAAAATAATGGCATTTACTTTATGGCCCAGTTCCAGTGCTTCAGCATCTTTAATTAATATCCCGTGCTCTGCACCCTTGCCAATACCCACCATAATTGCCGTAGGTGTTGCCAGGCCCAACGCACAAGGGCAGGCAATAACCAATACGGTAACCATGGCAAGTAAGCCCTGTGTAAAAGCATGTTCGCCACCAAACAACAGCCATGCACCTAAGCTAATAATGGCAATTAAAATAACTATAGGTACAAATATGCCTGCAATTTTATCTACCAGCTTCTGTACGGGTGCTTTAGAACCCTGTGCATCCTGTACCAGTTTTATGATCTGGGCCAGCATGGTTTCACCACCTACTTTTTCTGCCTTAAATTTAAAACTACCTTTCTGATTAATGGTTCCGGAAAACACCTTATCGCCCACTTTTTTAGCTACTGCAACAGGTTCACCGGTAATCATGCTTTCATCAACATAAGAGCCTCCTTCATATACCTCGCCGTCTACAGGGATCTTTTCTCCCGCACGTACCAGTATCTGATCAGTAACATGTACATCGGCAACAGCAATTTCCTTTTCCCCGTCTTTTGTAATTACAATAACTGTTTTAGGCTGCAGGCCTATCAGCTTTTTAATCGCCGAAGAGGTATTTGATTTTGCCTTTTCTTCCAGCAGTTTTCCCAGCATGATGAATACAATTACCACTGCCGCAGCCTCAAAATATACATGTGGGTGTAAGCCCCTGCTGTGCCAGAATTCGGGATAGAAAGTGTTAAAAACGCTAAAAAGATAGGCAATACCGGTACTTAGGGCCACCAGGGTATCCATATTCGCTTTTCCGTATTTTGCCTGTTTCCAGGCATTAATAAAGAAATTTCTGCCAAAAATGAACAGCACCGGTGTGGTTAAGGCCAGCATATAATAATTACCATTAGGCATATCCATAAAGAACATACCGATGATCACCACAGGAATGGTAAGGATAAGCGACCAGACCATTCTTTTTTTAAGTGTGGTGTAATTGTTCTTTTGTGCCTCTTCCTGTAATGCTGCAGCACCTTCCTGCGCTACAATTAAATCGTAACCAATAGACTGAACTGCTTTTTGCATAGCATCCGGCTGTATCACATCAGGATGATAGCTCACCTGTACCGTTTGTGTAGCGTAATTAACAGCAGCTTTATCTACCCCTTCCTGGGCGGCTATCATAGATTCAATACTAACGGCACAGGCTGCACAGGTCATTCCAAGCACCGGCATCGAAATTGTTTCTACATTCTTGTTCATGTCGTATTTATTTAACTATACAAAGATAGTTCACATGGCGTGCGATATTTTTACAGGATTATGCGAATAGTTTACATAATTCTGCCTGGCATCATTAAATTACCATAGATTCTTTTTACTTTGTATTTCATACTGCCTTTAAAAGCAAGATTATGCCCTGGAACCCGGAAGTATACAACAAGTTTAAGCAGGAACGTTTTGCGCCATTTTACGACTTGCTGGCATTGATAAATGTAAGGCCAGGTCTAAATGTAATTGACTTGGGTTGTGGAACAGGTGAACTGACCCGTCAGCTTACAGATCACTTGCCAACTGCACAAGTACTGGGCATTGATGCTTCTTCAGAAATGCTGAAAGAAGCCAAAACCTTTAAAACTAACCAATTGAATTTTGAGCAGCGCAGTATTGAACAGCAGATTAAAGAGGGTCTAAAATACGATCTTGTTTTCTCCAATGCAGCTTTACAATGGCTGGAAAATCATGAGACCCTGATACCAACCATTATAACTATGCTGCAGCCAGGTGGACAGCTGGTGGTTCAGGTTCCTTCCAATCAGGATCATTTTACACATCGGTTTATACGTACACTGGCCCAACAGGAACCATACTGCTCTGCATTGAACGGCTGGATAAGAAGTGTTCCTGTCCTAAACATCGAATCCTACGCAAACCTACTCTTTGATCATGGCGGTTCAGAAATTATTGTTTTTGAAAAAGTATACCCCCATATTTTGAAGGATACTGCGGCATTGTTCGACTGGGTTTCGGGCACCGCACTCATTCCATACCTGGAAAAGTTACCTGAAAAGTTAAAAACAGATTTTATAGCAACATACAAAATAGGATTAGCCCATAATTTCCAGGAAGCACCAGTATTTTATCCATTTAAACGCATTTTAATGGTGGCTACTTTTAATTAACTATTATGTCCAATCCGGAGGCTGAGTTATGCAAACCATGCAAAATCTGACGGGCATAACCGTACAGGATGTTAAAGTGTAGCTTTTAACGCAACGAAATAGACAGAGATACAGTATTTTATGACTTTTCCAATGAAATTAATCTATTGCCCCAATTTTTTTTAAAAAACCTTCCCTAAAACTCCCACCCAGCGGGATTACATGTTTATCAACATAAATGCTGTTACCATCGATATGTTTAATTTTCTCTTTATTAATAATGAAAGAGCGGTGCACACGAATAAATTGTGCCGGCGGAAGTAACTTTTCAACTTCCGACAGGGCAAGCTTTGGTTTAACTACCCTGGAATCTCCGAATAGATGGGTATAGTTCTTCTTAGCTTCAGCAAAAATTATTTCTTCCAATTTCACTTGATAGGTTATGCCTTCTGCTCTAACCAAAATATACCCAATATCGTTAGGCATTTCTTGCTTTTCGGGCGTCAAATCCATTTTTACTCTATCAACCGCCTGAATAAACCGGTCTAACGAAAATGGTTTAACAAGATAGTCGCAGGCCGCGAGATCGAAAGCTGCTACGGCAAACTTCCGGTATGCTGTAGTAAAAATAACCCGTGGCACATTTTTAATGGTTTTTAAGAAACCGATCCCATCTAGCAAAGGCATATTGATGTCAAGGAAAATAAGGTCAATTTTTCGGTTCATTAAACATTCACGTGCCTCGAAAGCATTTTCACATACCGCAACAACCTCAAGCACACTTAAATAGCTACAATAATCTATCAGCAGATTCCTGGCAATGGGCTCATCATCAACAATTAAACATTTAATAGGCTGCATTTACAGGAGTCTTTAATTTCACAAAATAACGGCTATCCTTCCCACCATGTTCCAGATGATAAGCTTTGCCGTACAACAAATCTAATCTTTTTATCGTTGTAGCCAGCCCAATACCGGAAGGTTTATCTTCTGAAATTTCTGACTGGCCTGTCATTGTATTCTCAATCTCAAAATGAAGAAAGTCCACATCGGTCCATAGTTTCAAAAATATATTTATTGGACCATAGACCGCGCTTTTGGCATGTTTAAACGCATTTTCAACAAAAACAATCAACACCATGGGTACAATGTTGATGGTTGGATCATACGTTCCAATATTGACCTCCAGAACCAATCTACTCCCTATTCTTATCTTTTCCAGTGCAATAAAATTCTGGATACAATCTACTTCCTCCTTCAATTTAACAAATGGCTCATCCGAACTATATAAGGTGTAACTGAGTAAGTTAGAAAGCTTAAGCAGTAATTCCGGTACCTTCGTATGCTCTTCCCGCGACAAACCATACAGGTTATTTAACGTATTGAATAGGAAATGAGGACTAAGTTTACTGGTCAGTAAATTCAATTCTGTTTCTGCCTGATACTGAAGTATTCTGCTCTCATTAATTTGCTGTCGTGTCAGCATCCTGATGATCGCAATGATCGCACCTGCAAATAGATGAAGAATGACCAATAAGGTCGTAATGACCACGTATCCTGATACATCTGCCCCATCTTTATACCCAAGGAGATAAGCCATCCCAAATATACCTATCAAAGAAAAAAAGCTTGTTAGGAGACAAAAAAGTAGTACCAAAAACACCCATCTTATTTTCTTCGGAGACTGCTTTCCAAGCCACCTACCCGAATACAAACAAGCCACCATGAGCAGGTACACCAGAATTGCCTTTGGAGCCACCTGTTTATAATCCGGACTTTGTATTGTGATGACAGCTAGTATCAAAAACAAACCTGATAAAAACATCACATGTATCTTTATTCCCCGTTTAAAGATATTTGAGAATGTGTGTTTTCCTATTTCCATAGATCAAATATCCAACATTTAAATTAACTATTAGATCAACGAAGTTCAATGACCTTTAAAAAGTGATCAAAATAGTTATTCGGTGGACAAACGTTTCGTCCCATTTTTTTTATCATCTGCATCCCCTTTGGTCATATCCGTCCCCGTCTTCTCTTGATATAAGCCAATTAATTGATATTCGGATAAAAACAGCAATGAAAACTTTCTTCACCCTATTGATCTGCGTACTGAGCTGTATAAGCTCAAGCAGCCAGCCCAGACTCAGGCCCAATTCCATAGCCCAACTAACAGATTCCATTCGGAATATTGTTCGTAAACGGAACATCCCCGGTCTTATGCTGGGTATCGTTACCAAAGATAGTGTACTGTTCTCAGGTGGTTTTGGCTATGCAGACCTGAAAAACAAGAGGGCTGTAAACAGCAAAACCTTGTTTCGTATGGGTTCCATTACCAAGTCGTTCGTAGCCATAGCGATACTAAAGTTAGTAGAGCAAGGCAAGCTAAATCTCACCGACCGGCTAAGATATCTTGCCCCAGAGGTCCCATTTACAAACAACTGGGAAAACACGTACCCCGTAAGGTTGGTGAATCTACTCGAACATACCACAGGCTTTGATGATTTCAAATTCAATAAAATGTATACCCTTGAACGCCGGCAGTATAGCTCTGAAGAAATGATGTTAGAACAAAAGGCATCAATGGTCTGCCGCTGGAGACCTTCAGAGCGCTATACTTACAGCAATGTAAATTATGCTATCCTTGGCTATATCATTAGCAAGTTCAGTGGGACGGAATACGATCAATACCTAAAAGAAAGCATTCTACTCCCTTTAGGTATGACTGTATCCAATTTTAACACCTGGAGCAGGATGCCCTTTCTCGACACTAGGGAATATTCAAGTGCTTCAGGTCAGCTCAAAGAAGTGCCCTCAGTAACGTTATTGCCCGGTGCCGCAGCCTCCTTATGGTCTTCGGCAGATGAGATGAATATATTCCTGCAATCCCTGATCAACCTTGACAGTCGCTTACTATCAAAAAAAAACTTTGAACTTATGGAAAGTCCAACCAGTTCTATAGGAGCGACTGCCGGGTTAATGACGGGATATGCGTTGGGAAATGAAGATTTTGGGACAAACAGGGGGCATGATGGCACCATAGGCACCTGCAAATCCAGCTACAGATATAATAGGAAGTTGGGATATGGTTTCGTACTTTCATCGAATGCCAACGGTCTGGGAAGTATCGAAACCCTAATCAACCAGTATCTAATTGACAAATATTCCAACATTAAAAAATCAGAACCATTAACTAGCATCCCCTTAAATAAAAAAGAGCTTAGACCATACCTAGGTTATTACCAAAAAGAGGATCCTAGGTATAATTTACTGGCTTTTGCAGATCGACTGTTGCTGCTTAAGGTTGAGATCAAGAACGATACCTTACAATACAATATTTTAGGGCGAACGCACCAACTGATACAAACTGCTCCTTTGGTTTTCCGAGAAAGATGGGGGACACAGGCCGAGATCGCTTTTGCCATTAATGCCGAAGGTAAAAAAGTCATGATCGTCAATAAACATTACACCGAAAAGGTACCTCTATCAAAAGCATTTAGCTGGCTTATTATGATCATCCTGGCTCTGGTTTTTGGGTTATACGCTGTTTTTTCTGGGATAATTGCTATAGGTTATATCCTCATTAAAAGGCAAAAGCCTAAGTCACTACATTTTTTCATTCTACCCATGCTCAGCTTGGTTTTATTAAGTTGGGGCATTTATGCATTTATGCATATCTATAACAACAGTTACCTACTTTTTCAGCTTGGTGTACCCTCTGCAACATCAATTTCAATTTTTATGGGGTTAACCTTGTTTGGCATCTCTACCTTAATAAATGCCTTGGTACTTATTAAAAAATTAAAAACTATAACGAGCCGGTATAAACAAGGTATTCTTATCCTGACTGCCTTATCTTTACTGCTGATAGCTGGCATTTTGTTAGCAAATGGTTGGATAGGGCTTAGATTCTGGAAGTTATAATAAGGTTAATACCTATCCACTTCATAAATTCATGAAAAGTTTTGAGAAAATGAAAAATAATTCAGCCTTTAACAATCAATATGTTAAAGGCTGAATTGTATCAAAGTGTACCCTTCGAAAACCTTCTGTCACACAGTTTCTTGAAGGATTTGGAACGTTTAGCCAACATTGCAGGCGGTTCTGTAGCAGACCCCCTTAGTAGGGATTTCAAGAAAAAATATCAACGTAGGTTTACCCAAAAAGAAAGCCCAGAACTTCCGTTATCAAAGATTTACGAGATGTATGGCTGTGTTTACCTGAACAAGAAGAAGCCGAAAGAATAACCGAGAAGTCAACATGTGTATATGTTTTGGTGTGTATATTTTCACCAAAACATATACACTGGTGATTTAATAATATGTTACAGCTTGCTGGACCAGATTGTTTGATAGCGGATGACATGGCGATCCGATATGAAGATCACATCGGTTACCATACTGCCATCTTAAAATAATATCACCCGTTCGGACCTTAATTAGGTTTCCGTTTTTTTATCATGATTAACTAAGGCACACTAAAGAATATCAAGCATTCATATTTCTTCGTTATCTTTACAGAAACCTCAAATTCTTACCAATGACCGCAAGCGATTTTCTCGAAAAGCTCTTTCCCAATTTTGAACCGGCACTGAAAAAGGTGTTGGCGGAAAATGCCGTGATCCGTGATTTCCAGGCCGGCGATATGCTGATGACAACGGGCCAGAATATGCGTTCAACTGTGTTGATCGTGGAGGGAATGGTCAAGCTTTATAGAGAGGGAGAGGAAGGGAAGGAGTTCTTTATGTACTATCTCCAGCCAGGAAATGCCTGTGCACTGTCGATGATCTGTGCCACCAAGCAGGAGACCAGTCAGGTGATGGCCACGGCCGTGGAAGACACCAAGGTTCTGATGATCCCCATAGCGCTGATGGACACGCTGATGAAAGAGTACAGGACCTGGTATTATTTCGTCATGGAGACCTACAGGATGCGCTTTGAGGAACTGCTCGTGGTGATTGACCACATCGCATTCAAAGGTATGGATGAACGCCTGGAATTCTATCTGGATAAACAGTACCGGGATCTAGGGACAAGGGAACTGGTGATTACCCATAGTGAAATTGCATCTGATTTGAGTTCTTCGCGGGAGGTGATCTCAAGGCTACTCAAAAAAATGGAACAGCGGGGCGATGTGGTGCTTCACCGCAATTTTATTGAATATCTAAAATAAGCCTGTGTGACTTAGGTCACCGTCCCATGATTTTAATGCCTGCATCTTTGTTATACAGATCAGACCATGGAAATCTTTGCATACTTTGCCAGCGCACTAATTGGGATTTCCCTAGGACTCATTGGAGGTGGCGGATCAATCTTGACCGTTCCGGTAATGGTGTATCTTTTCGGCGTCAGCCCTTTACTGGCTACTTCCTATTCCCTTTTCATAGTAGGTTCAACAAGTTTGGTCGGCGCCATCCAGAATTTCAGGAATGGCTTTGTCAAGGTGAAGACGGCTTTAATGTTTGGCGCCGCGTCAATCAGTACAGTCTTTTTAACCAGAAAATTCCTCATACCGTCAATTCCAAAACACCTTTTTTACATCGGCAGTTTTGAGGTTACCGAAAACATCATGACCATGGTGCTTTTTGCTATCCTGATGCTAACAGCAGCCGTTGCAATGATCAGGGACAACGATTCATTGGAAAAGGAACCTGTCCCTGCTAAACCCGCTGGTCTGTTCACCCTTTTGCTTTACGGGGTGGCAATTGGTCTGGCTACGGGACTTCTCGGTGCGGGCGGCGGTTTTCTGCTGATCCCAACCCTGGTGCTGCTGGTTGGCTTGCCCATGAAGGAGGCGGTTGGCACTTCGCTTTTGATTATTGCGCTGAACTCATTGATTGGTTTTACCGGTGATCTGGGACATTTTACCATCAACTGGTTTTTCCTTTTAAAAATTACTGGTATTGCAATTGCTGGGATCATTATTGGGGGACTGATCAATAAGAAAATACCTGGAGCCAGTCTTAAAAAAGGATTCGGATGGTTTGTGATGCTGATGGGTCTGTATATACTGACCAAAGAATTATTTCTTAATTAACTAACTAATCAATGTTTGAACGCACAAAAGTAAAAGACTTGATATATGTAGCCGCCCAGCTCTGCCTACTGGTCGCTTTTATCTTAGTGCCGCCCCTGATTGAGATCGGCATTGCCGGGTCTTACCGCAAACTTGCGTTGATCCCCGCAATTGCAGGGGTGCTCATATCCTTAGTAGCTATCCTGCAACTCAAAAGTAACCTCACGCCGTTTCCTTCCCCAAGCCAAAATGGTACCCTCATACAAACTGGTCTTTACAAGTACGCCCGCCATCCAATTTACACTGGTATAATCGTCTTTATTTTTTCTTATTCCCTGTTCTCTGACAGTTTATCCAGGTTGACCATTTCCATTGTGCTGCTGTTATTGTTTTATTTTAAGTCGCGTTATGAGGAAGGGCTGCTGACGCAGAGGTTCGCAGAATACTCTGCCTATAAAATCAGAACGGGAAGGTTTTTTCCATTTGTCTAGGTGACTTTAGTCACAGAGTACCAGATCTTGAATGCGGATATTTGAACAAAGATAAACTTATGCTTGAAATCATTAAACAACCCTGGCCCTGGTACACCTCGGGCGCTATCATTGCCCTTATTATGGTGATTCTGCTGTACTTCGGAAAATCGTTCGGCTTCTCGTCAAACCTTCGTACCCTATGCAGCATGGCCGGCGCGGGTAAAAAAGTGAAATTTTTTGATTTCCACTGGAAAGCCCAGCGATGGAACCTGCTTTTTTTAGCCGGTGCTGTTATAGGTGGATTTATATCCGCCACTTTACTTAAAAGTGATGAGCCGCTACAGCTTTCAGCTTCAACCGTTAGTGATCTCGCTAAGCTGGGCATCGGTTTTGATGGCGGGCTGAATCCTGAGACGCTGTTCTCGATCAATTCACTTGCCTCTCCAAAAGTGATTTTATTGTTGTTGTTTGGAGGCGTGATGGTCGGTTTTGGATCTCGCTATGCTGGCGGATGTACATCCGGCCATGCAATCAGTGGCCTTTCTAATCTTCAGGTGCCCTCGCTGATTGCGGTAATCGGCTTTTTTATCGGCGGGCTTGCCATGACCCACCTTTTATTCCCCTTATTTTTTTAACCATGAAGTTTTTAAAATATATACTCACCGGGATTTTGTTCGGTATTGTGATGGCAAAGTCCGAGGCCATATCCTGGTTCAGGATACAGGAGATGTTCCGCTTCCAATCCTTCCATATGTTTGGGATCATTGGTACAGCCGTCATCCTGGGTGTGGTTGCTGTTTACCTGATTAAGAAATTCCGTTTAAAGGATCTTAGTGGCGAAGAGATCAAATTTCAGGATAAGGATATGGCCTGGAAGAAATACCTGATCGGCGGGACAATTTTTGGTTTGGGCTGGGCGCTCACAGGTGCATGCCCAGGGCCGATTTTCGTAAACATTGGCTACGGTTATCTCGGAATGGTTGTTGTAGCTTTCGGTGCGGTTGCCGGTACTTACCTGTACGGACTGATCAAAAATAAATTACCACATTGATAAAGACCTATGAGAAAGATCCTGATTAAAATATTTGCTGCCTCCGCGCTATTGATATCTACTGGACTGAGCAGCCAGGCTCAGGTGAGCCCGACCCCAACTTTACAATCCAACCCCTGGACGAATGCCCAGTTGATGCAGCCTGCCCAGCTCGCCTCGATGATTAAAGAAGGCAGGAAAGTTCGTATCTATAACATCGGCGTAGTGGACGATATCCCCGGAGCAATCAACATGGGAGCGGCAAGTGAAAAGGAAAACCTTGCCAGGTTTGGCCAGATCGTTAAGACCCTGCCTAAAAATGAACTGATCGTAGTGTATTGCGGCTGCTGTCCGTTTGATCGCTGTCCCAATATACGGCCGGCATTCAACCTATTGAAAGCACAAAAATTTTCCAAGGCAATGCTTTTGAATTTGCCGACCAACCTAAGAACTGACTGGGTGAGCAAGGGGTATCCGCTTAAGTCATCAACGAAAAAGATATGACCAAGCTTCTGGCAGTAATCAATCACAAATGCTCCAGGTGTCGTCATGGAGATATCTATGAAACTTCTATGTTCAGCTATAAGTATTCAAGAATGCACAGCCATTTTTCCAATTGCAACCTGGAGTACGAGATCGAGCCAGGCTTTTTCTGGGCGGCAATGTATGTTAGCTATGTACTGATCATAGCTGAACTGGTGACAGCGGGCATTATAGCTTTTATGGTATTTGACAGCAGCCAGCAGTGGAGTATAATCGGCTTAACAGTATCTCCGGTGATATCGCTTTTTGCTTTCAATTTTCGGTACGCAAGGACTTTACTGCTTCACTTCTTATCTCCCATAAACTTTGATCCGAACTACGAAAAATCTTTATAGCAGGTAATGGCTGTGTGACCAAAGTCACCGACGTTCAATCCCTGATGTGGTAAATTTGTTTGTAACCAAAAAATTAAGCAATATGAGAAACAACATGGGC
Source organism: Pedobacter sp. AK017 (assembly GCF_014200825.1). NCBI lineage: Bacteria > Pseudomonadati > Bacteroidota > Sphingobacteriia > Sphingobacteriales > Sphingobacteriaceae > Pedobacter > Pedobacter sp. AK017. The sequence continues at coordinate 41,540 of NZ_JACHCW010000009.1, read as the reverse complement.
ACCCTCGACCGGTCAATAAGAATAGTAATTGCCATGGCAATCATCGTGCTTTATTTTACACACCTTATTTCTGGCACAACGGCCATCATTCTATTGGTGATTTCCGGGATTTTTATCCTTACAAGTTTTATGAGCTTTTGTCCGCTCTATGTGTTATTAGGCATCAATACCTGTGTAGTAAAAAATAAAAAATAAAAATTTCAGAATTATGAAGATAAAGCAGTTTGAAGACAAATTTTTATCCCATTATAGTTACGCTATTTTAAGCGAATGTGAAAACAAAGTGATTTTAATTGATCCCGCACGAAATCCACAGCCTTATTATGATTACGCAAAGGAAAACAATGCGGAGATCATAGGTACAATTGAAACCCATCCGCACGCGGATTTTGTGAGTTCGCACCTTGAAATTCACAAACAGACCAGTTCACCCATCTACGCGAGCAAGCTGACTCAGCCTGCCTATCCGTTCTTGTCGTTTGACCAGGGCGATGTGCTGGAAATCGGGAAGATCAAGCTCAGGGCACTAAATACTCCCGGCCATTCGCCAGACAGTATCTGTATCGTGCTGGAACATGAGGGCATTGACAAGGCGCTGTTCTCTGGAGATACGCTTTTCATCGGTGATTGCGGCAGGCCTGACCTGCGCGAAAGTGGTGGTGATGTAAATGCTGAGCGAATGCACCTGGCATCCCACATGTACCATTCTTTAAGGGATCAGCTGATGAAACTGTCCGATGATGTGGTGCTCTATCCAGCGCACGGGGCAGGAACGCTTTGCGGCAAGGCGCTTAGGGAGGCCAACAGCAGCACTATGGGTGAAGAAAAGAAAACCAATTGGTCATTGAAAGAGATGACCGAACAGGAATTTGTCAAAGAGCTGACTTCCAACCAGCCATTTATACCAGCCTATTTTCCTTATGATGTAGCGTTGAACAAAAAAGGTGCGGCTGATTTCCAGCCTTCGGTAGCTCAGGTAGCGATAAGCGAAGGCAATCCCGAAGAGCAGGAGAATACCTGGATCATTGACAGCAGGAAGGACACGGAGTTCAAAGCCGCTCACCAGCAGCATTCGGTCAATATCATGGAAGGTACCAAGTTTGAGACCTGGCTGGGGAGTATCATCAGCCCGGAAGAACCCTTTTACCTGAAGGCTAAGGATGAGGCGACACTAAAGGAATTGATTGCCCGTACTGCTTCCATCGGTTACGAGGGACAGATCAAGGGCGCATATTTTGCCGGAGGTGGCGAGCTCAAAATGGAAGCGCTGGATCTCCAGGACTTCCGAAATGATACCGGGAAATACACTATTGTCGATGTCAGAAATGAATCCGAGGTCAAGGAACACAAGATATTCAAGGACAGCATTCCCATTCCGCTTGGTGAGCTAAGAGACCGGATTGATGAGATCCCGAACGGTAAGCCCATCGCGGTACATTGCGCAGGTGGATACCGGAGTGCGGCAGCCAGTTCGATGATCGAGGCTGAAAAGAAAGGTAAAGTGCCGGTATTTGATATTGGTGAGGCGATCAAACAATTCAGTTGATCATCAAATAACGATGAAATTTTGACCGTTCCAACAAAACGGTCTTTTTATGGTTTATCTATACATTAGAATTAGTCCAACGCAAAAATGAAATGTTTTAAAGCCCTTTTGTTCAGCATTGCCCTGTTATGGGTGTCAAATCCCCTTTCCGCACAAACAGCTGCTCCGGTGGACAGCTTTAAGGGTGCAAAAGCAACTAAAAAGCATTATAAGGCATTGTATGTGCTCAATAGCGGCGAAGAAAAGAAGATCGCCGGAATCATCAGGAACATCAACAATGCCCTGAATGATCCGCGCCTGAAAGGCAAGCTGGAAATTGAACTCATCGTATTCGGTGAAGGGGTTGCAGCATATTACAAAACAGGTAAGTATCAGGAGCCGCTAAAAGACCTTTCCCAGAAGGGTGTAATCCTCGCCCAGTGTGAAAATACGCTCAGAGAGCGAAAGATCGATAAGAAAGACCTTTTTGATTTTATCAGTTATGTGCCCAGTGGAAATGGGGAGATTATTATAAGGTCTGCACAGGGCTGGGTAATTGTTCATCCTTAATCAGCAATCTATGAAACTATCAATAGGTTATTTGAACGATGTACACGGATACCTGGAACCCCATCCAGAACTTTTTTTTGAGGGGAAAGAGAAACTGATCAGAACTGCAGGCGGATACGCCAGGATCATGACGCTGGTTAAACAGATGAAAGCCGAAAATCCGCATACGCTCGTCTTTGACGGTGGGGATACTTTTCATGGTACACTCCCATTGATCCAGAGCAAGGGTGAGGCCATAATGCCGCTGCTCAAAGCATTTGGATTCAGTGCGATGGTGGGGCATTGGGACTTTGCCTATGGAGCTGAACAATTGCTGAAACTTCAGGCCGGGATGGGCTATCCGGTTCTGGGCATCAACGTTTATAAAAAGGATGCTGGGCTACTGCTCGATCCATACAGGATTATTGAAACAGGTGGCCTAAAGATCGGGGTGATTGGGATCTGTTCAAACATCATCGACAAGACCATGCCCAAAGAATTCAGCGATGGGATCACCGTTACAGATGGGATGAAAGAACTTCCCGATGCGACTCAGGTCGTGAAGAAAGAGGGTGCCGATCTGATAATTCTCTTATCGCATAACGGCTATCCCCAGGATATCAAAATGCTCAGCGAAATTCCTGGAATCGATGTGTGCTTGAGCGCCCACACCCATAACAGGTTATTTGAACCGACGTTGGTCGGAGAATCTATCATCATCCAGTGCGGATGCCATGGTGCGTTTCTTGGAAAACTTGATCTTTTCATTGATAAAGGGAAGATCAGCGACTACAAGTATCAGCTGGTGCCGGTAACCGATGCCATAGAAGAAGATATGCAGACTAAAGAGATGATCGAGGAAATTATGAAGCCTTATCAGCACCTGAAAGGCGAAATTGTTGGTGAAACAACAGGGCTGTTGCATAGGTATAATACACTTGGTTCGTCGATGGACGATCTTTTACTTCGATCGATTTGTGGTGCCGCTAAAACCAGCGTCGCGTTTTCAAATGGCTGGAGGTATGGTATTCCGGTTGCTCCTGGCAAGCTGACCAATTGGGATCTCTATAACATAGTTCCAATGAACCCGCCGGTGTCTGTAGTGGAACTGACCGGATCGGAGATCATCAAAATGCTGGAAGAAAACCTGGAAAGGACGTTTTCATCAGAACCCATGTTACAGATGGGCGGTTATGTAAAGCGTGCAGTTGGGCTGCATGTTTATTTGAGAATCGAGAATCCAAAGGGGCACCGTATACAACAGGTATTTATTGGTGATCAGGCACTCGATAAACAACAAACTTATAAGGTAGCGTTTATAACCAGCCAGGGCGTACCGGAGAATATTGGTCACAACAGAAGAGACCTGGACATTGATGTGATAAAAGCGGTTACCGACTACTTGCAGCAGCATCATCCTTATCGGCCACATAAGGAAGCATCTTTCACACTTGTTTAGCCTGCGTAACAGTTAAAACATGATATTAATAGCAATATGGAACAAAAAACGGAAACTACTAATCCTTCAATAAATCCTCCCAAAAAAAAGTGGTACTCTTTCTCGAATTTAAGTACGGCAGTGCTTGGGGTGTTTTTGATTGCGATGTTTTTCAGTCCCGATCTGAAAGGAACAGTAATTCAAGGATTAATGAAGATAGGGCTTTTTCAACCTGACATTCCGAAAGAAGTGGCAGGCAAGGTTTCGAATGCTGCTCAGGCGGCTCAACCTCCGGAGGTCTCCTTTACGGATGTTACCGGTAAAACCATCAACCTTTCAAGACTTAAAGGCAAAGTAGTCTTTCTGAATTTTTGGGCGACCTGGTGTCCACCTTGTATTGCAGAAATGCCCTCGATCAATAAATTACGTGCTAAATATAAGAGTAATGAGAAGGTAGTTTTTCTTTTGGTGGATGTGGATAGTAAAATTGATGCTTCAACTGCGTTTATGAAGAAACGTAAATTTGATTTACCTGTGTATGTGCCAGCTAGTGAGGTTCCGCAGGAGTATTTCTCAGGCTCAATGCCTACTACAGTCATTTTAGATCGCGCAGGAGGCATTGCATTCCATCATGTGGGTGGTGCAGATTATGGAAACCCTGAAGTTTCTGCTTTTATTGACAAGCTCAGCAAATAGCTGTTTTAAACTTTCAACCGTTGAACTTGTTTAATGAGTAATTATGGATGCTAATAATAAACCACTTCGAGGAAATGCTGGTGATCATTTGGCCAATGAAAGGACATTTCTGGCATGGATACGAACAAGCATAGGCATAATGGGCTTTGGCTTCGTAGTCGTGAAATTTTCACTCTTTGTCAGGCAGATCGGCATTGCCCTTGGGCACCAATAGTTGCGCCACAACCTGGCTACTCACACTGATAGGCATTATGCTTGTCTGACTTGGCGGGGTAACAATCGCGTTTTCTTATTTGAGATATCACAGTACAAGAAAGCAACTTGACAGCAGACAGTATTATCATTCCACTGTTCTTGTTGAGATTTTGACCGGGCTTATTATCTTGATGTGCATTGTGTTATTGATGCATCTGATGAAAACAAAGTAAACAATCTTCACGGCTAATAGTGTAATAAATATGGCTTCCAAGAGAAAATTGATGAAGTCCATGACGTTTAAACCTTGCTATAAAAGCAAAAGTAATTTCTACTAGCCAGTTGATAGAATAAGTTTTTGCCAGATTTTATTGAATACTTTAGTAATGTTGGTTTGATACTTGTCTCTTGATCATGGTCGCATTTATGACTTATAGTGGTCTGTAAATCATATGCTTCATTTCCACAGCGTTCGATAAAATTTGCCTAGTTGGTAAGTAGAGTGATATGAGGAAAATAAATGAAACAAAATTTTGCATTCTTAAATATCTATCGTAATATTGCAATATAAAATTATGGGACTTACAAAATCAGAAATATTCACCGACGAGCAGAACCAGCTTTCTACATTGCTGAAAGCGATTGCGCATCCTGCGCGTATTGCCATCCTGCAAAGGATCATCATATCGAATACCTGTATTTGCGGGGACTTGGTAGGTGAACTTGGCCTTGCGCAAGCAACCATTTCACAACATTTGAAAGAACTTAAAACATCAGGAATTATTCAGGGTACCATTGAAGGCGTAAGCGTTTGTTACTGCATCAATCCTAAAACCTGGAAATTACTGGAAGAACAATTGGGTGCTTTCTTGGGCTCTTACAAGGGCGAGACTACCTGCTGTTAACCTTTTTTTAATCACATCAATCGTTAAATTGCAATATTATGGAGCCTACAGAATTGACAAACTGGCAAACATTTAAAGCCACATTAGAACAACATCCGGATTTAACCCTTCAATTCCAATATGCGGAAGGCAAATGGGTTGACGCATCTTATCACATTACCGAGATCAAGCAGGCACCGATTGTATCTGTTGATTGTGGCGGAAAAATGAACACCTGGACAGAAATTATCGTACAGCTTTGGGAACCATCTGTACAAGATAGTGAAAGGGCAATGCAGGTCAGCAAAGCACTGTCAATTGTAAAGCTTGTTGAAAAGTCATTGCCGCTTAATCCGCTAGGAACAGTCAAAATCGAATTTGGGAATTCACAATTCGATACCAGACAGATGTATCCGGGTGAATTTCTGATAGAAGGCGACAACTTAATCGTTAACCTCATCCCTGATTTTACCCAGTGTAAAGCCATCGGCCGGGGCGGAAGTTGCGGAACAACCGAATCAGGCGAAGAATGTTGTGCGCCAGCTGTGAAAACAGAAAAACCAAAATTACAAATGGTGAATCTTGCAGGTGCCGGACAGACTTGTGAACCAGGTTCGGGTTGCTGCTAAAAAGAGTATGGAGATCGTAGAACTACGCCCAGACCATTGGGAAGAGGTAAGAACCATATACCTGCATGGCATTACGACGAAGCAGGCTACATTCCAAACTGATGCACCTTGCTGGGAAGATTGGGATAAGGGACACCTTTCAGCACTTAGATATATTGCGATAATTGACGGCATTGTTGCTGGCTGGGCAGCGCTATCGCCCGTCTCATCAAGATGTGTTTATGCGGGTGTAGCTGAAGTCAGTGTTTACATACACGAAGGTTATCGGGGTAAAGGAGTCGGTAAAGCACTACTACAAAAGCTGATCACTGAAAGCGAGACCAGTGATATATGGACATTGCAGTCTGGCATCTTTCCGGAAAATCTGGCGAGTATTGCCTTACATGAAAAAATGGGCTTCCGCACAATTGGGTATCGGGAAAAGGTAGCAAAAATGGACGGGATATGGCGAGATACAATGCTGATGGAAAGAAGAAGTAAAATAACAGGACAAGATTAAAATTTAAGAATGAAAAAAGTATTAGTACTCTGCACGGGAAACAGTTGCAGAAGCCAGTTGGCAGAAGGTTATTTGAGGCATTTTGCCGGGGATCAGGCAGAAATCTACAGCGCCGGGATAGAAACTCATGGTGTAAATCCGAAAGCCATTCAGGTTATGTCAGAAGACCACATTGACATCTCCGGGCATACCTCGAACAATGTAGATGAATATGTAGGAATCGATTTTGATGCGGTGATTACCGTATGCGATAACGCCAATGAAGCCTGCCCTTTCTTTCCTGGCAAGGTGGAGCGTTTCCACTACAATTTCCCTGATCCTGCAAAGGCTACCGGAACGCCAGAGGAAATCATCAATGAATTCAGAAGGGTGCGTGACATGATCAAAACCTATTCAGCTGATTTTGTGAACCAGCATATCAAATCATAAATAATGAGTGCAAACAACTGTGCCCCCGTGGCAGAAAGAAAAAAGCTTGGCTTCTTAGATCGTTATTTAACATTATGGATCTTTATAGCAATGGCCATTGGAGTAGGTATCGGCTTCTTTATCCCATCTTCATCCGGTTTCATCAATTCATTTTCAAGTGGAACAACTAATATTCCTTTGGCAATCGGGCTAATATTGATGATGTATCCGCCACTAGCTAAAGTGAGGTATGAAAAGATGGGAGAAGTATTCAAAGACACCAAAGTGCTCAGTGTTTCCTTGGTGCTGAATTGGGTGATCGGCCCGCTTTTAATGTTCTTTTTAGCCATAACTTTTCTTAGAGATTATCCTGAATATATGGTTGGGCTGATCCTGATTGGTCTTGCACGTTGCATAGCTATGGTGGTAGTATGGAACGAACTAGCCGAGGGTAACCGTGAATATGCCGCTGGCCTGATCGCCTTGAACAGTATTTTTCAGGTTTTACTTTACAGCGTGTTTGCCTATGTTTTCATTACGGTATTGCCTCCGTTTTTTGGTCTTAAAAGCCTGGAAGTAAATATTACCATTGGCGAGATCGCAAAAAGCGTCGGCATTTATCTGGGTCTTCCATTTGCAATGGGCATTATTTCCCGATATGCACTCATTAAGCTTAAAGGCGAAGAATGGTTCAGTAGCAAATTTGTGCCATTTATATCACCTATTACGTTAATCGCTTTGCTGTTTACAATTGTAATTATGTTCAGCTTGAAAGGTAATTTAATTGTGCAGATACCGATGGACGTAGTTCGTATTGCTATACCACTGGTGATTTACTTCTCCATCATGTTTGTCATCAGCTTTTTTGCAGGCAAATACTTTGGAGCAGATTATTCCAGAAGTACTTCTATTGCCTTTACTGCTACAGGTAATAACTTTGAACTGGCAATTGCAGTGGCAATAGGTGTATTCGGTATTAATTCGGGTCAGGCATTTGCAGGTGTTATAGGGCCACTTGTGGAGGTACCTGCATTGATTGCACTTGTCAACCTTGCCTTCTGGTTCCGTAAAAAGTATTATAAAGTTGCAGAAACCACAAACTAAAGACCATTCTAAACACTTTCTCAAATATGAAAATTGCACTATTTTCAGACATACATGCCAATATTCTGGCATTTGACGCAATGCTAAAAGACCTGGACACCCAAAAACCGGATGCAATCTATTGCCTGGGTGATTTAGTTGGTTATCATATCTATCCAAATGAAGTGATAGACGAAATCCGCAGGCGGGGAATTGCAACATTAAAAGGTAATCACGATGAAAAGGTTGAAAAAATTACTACCACTACTGAAAGTCTAAATGAAGCGGGTAAAAAATATGCCTATCATTTAATCCGCGAGGACAACAGGGAATATCTGAAAACACTTCCGGCGCACTTCAGGTTAGAATTTAGGCTTAACGAAGAAAAACTCAATCTTGTATTTGCGCATGGCAGTACTAGAACCATAGACGAATATGTGTTGATAGACACTGATGAGAACTATGTTTTGAAAATGCTTGAAGAAGCAGGTGCAGATATGTTATTTATCGGGCACTCCCACAAGCCCTACCACCGGATCTTAGAAAACGCTGAGGGAAAATTCAAACACGTGATCAACCTGGGTTCAGTTGGAAAACCAAAAGATGGTGATCCAAGAGGTTGCTATGTAATCATTTCATTAAAGCCGACAAGTTCCACGAATGACAAGGACAGCATTTATGTTGAATTTAGAAGAGTAGAATATGATGTAGATGCCTCGGCAAAATCAATTGAAGATAGCCTATTGCCAGACGAGTTTGCCCAGGGCTTAAGAACCGCCAAATAATCGCCTTTCCTACGCTTCTGCCACGCTAGGATTTCAGATTTTTAATGTGTAACAGCCGCGCATCAACAGTTATCAGTAAATATTTCGATTGCATACACATTCCAATTACTAAAGCAAGCTATGACTGTAGGCTAAAAATCAGATTACTAGCAGTTTAAATTCGAATTAGGTAAAAAAGATACACATCATTGGTATACGAGCATTATATAAAAGTCGGTATGTAAATATGCATAGTTTGACTGTATTCAACGCCTATTTTGCTCTTTTATACAGGGGTGAAAAATCAAATTTTGGACCTCTGCCAAGGATCTGCGAAAATCTAGATTTATACAAAAAAAGCTTAGGAGACAATCGCCTGTTATTGAGCAAGACACCAAACAGACAAACCACTTATAATCAGCTTATTAAATGATAAATTTACAATAACATAAGTGGAAAGGTGTGATTTTAGGGTGAGATGGATAAAAAATAAGGCTTTTTAAGCAAATTTACTAAATAACTGATTTACAAATATTTAACTATAAAAATTATCTTTACTGTTTTACCCATATATTCTACTCCTTGACAACCTGCTCTCACTGGATTTTGTGAAGGATATGGAGAAATTAGCCAACATTGCAGGAGGAACAGTTGCAGAACCCCTTAGTAGGGACTTTAAGAAAAAGTACCAGCGTAGATTTACCGAGAAAGAAGGCCCAAATATGCCTTTATCTAAGATTTACGAGATGTATGGATGTGGTTATCTGAATAAGAAGGATCGCAAATAACAATAATTTTATTCACCAGTGTATAGAGGATGTGTGTATGTTTTCACTAAAAACTATACACTGGTGATTTTTGAATCGATGGCTTAGGATAGTAAATATCTCAAAAACAAAAGTAACACAATTGACGTGGATATGATAGCGAGTAAAGAATACTGATTCGTCCTCACGATCTTCTTACCCCATAATTCTATTTCATGTGGCGGCTTTTTTGTGATTTCCGATTCAAACCGATTCTTTTCCATCATTTTATATTCGATGTAGAGCAATACCACAAGATTTGCGATGGGAATAAGAATTGTTGCTAGGGAAATTTCCTTTTCTAACTTGGAAAGTGCAAAATATCCTGCGATTAGTATATTATTAAAGTTGAATAGCTTATCATGGATTCTGTCAAAATGCTTCAACATATTTTTCAGAGCTTCCTCTTCGGTTTTTTTCCATCTCTGATCCATATCTGCCAGTTCTTTGTCAGTCATTAAGCCGTGCTCCTTTGCAAATTCGTCGTCCATTCTAATTATTTATTTTAATAAATTTAACTATTCCACAATACCGCCAGTGAGGCGATCTACAAATGAATTATAAATTCGCTCACCTAGTTCATCATTATACTCATCTGTAATATATTCAGAAGGGTCAATATTTCTAAGTTCCAGATTTACTGTAATATGACCGCTCTGCGCACCAATTTCCCGAAAGGTTAAATCAATATATCCCTGTAACGCTTTTAACATAGTTTCCGCGATAGCGATGTCACTATATTCATCTTCCGGAATTAAAAAGTGGACTAATTTTGGCATATAAGCTAGCATTACTTCTAATATTGTCTTTGGTACTGCTAGGTCTTCATTAGTCTTTCCGTAAGCTACAATGGCTCTGTTAAAAGCGATACCGAAAATCAAATCTAATAAATTGAAGAAACTGGAGCCGATTGAGAAATGCTGCGAGATAATATGGTCCAAATATCGTGTGGTTGGATATTTGACACGAAAATCCATATAGTAATCCAGTTGCAAAAGCGTAACCAATAAACCATCGAGCGTAATACCGATGATCTGCAGTTCCTCGTACACCAGTCCTTTATATAAATTTGACTTATCCTTTACCAGATTCAAAGCCGCTGCTAAGTCATGTTCCTGAATAATAATCAAATGATATAAACTTCGGAAATCATTCTGTAGTTCGATCCGGTACTCAAAGAACTCTATTGCCTTTTCTTTTAATTCAGGATTGAGGCGCCAGTTCTTTCCTAATAAATTAGATTTAAAATTCAAAAAATACGGATTTGAGCCCTCGTGATTTAATCCCCTGTCTACCCAAAATAAAGCTTTGTTCAAATCACCAATTTGTTCATAGCAGTATGCAACCCAAAACAGACCATTTACATATTCAGCAGACAAACTATTGTCTACATCCAAAACACGATGAAACAAAGCAAGTGACTCCTGATATTTTTTATAGTGTTGTGCCAGTGTGATGCCTTTGCTAAATAGTGCTTGCGGTAAGTCCGGATCGATTTCAAGCGCCTTATCATAGCAACAAATTTCCTGGTCATGCTGACCTAAGTTATAATAGGTTGTTCCCAAATTCTTCCAACACTGCGCATGGTTCGGTTCCTTAGCCAAACTAAATTTATACTGCTCAATCGCTTCATTAAAGTTGCCAAGTGCATTAGTGTATTTCCGTAATTAAAAAGCATCAAAGCACTATCTCCGCCCGTCGAAAATCTTTTGAAGAGATTTCGGGCCTGAATAATTTTTCCTTTGTCATTCTCTCTGAAACCTGCCTCAGCAAGTATGCAGGCTTTTGTTTTTAAACCATTGTCTGTTTCTCGAAAATCAAGCAACAGATTGATTGTATTTAACGCTTCATTATACTGATAAGTCTGATATAAACTCCAGGTTAACGCCTGATAGAGATTGTATTCGGTATTTCCACTGCTAATTAACCTCCTGAAAAGATAGATTGCTTGTTCATAATCGCCTTCGTAATATGTTTTCCAAGCGGCCAGTTCTATGTTGTCTTCAATTTTCAAAATATCAAAGTCACTTATAAAAGACTTTGCATTGAAAATGCGCTGTATATGGCCGGTTACCTCCGCCCAGTTTATTTCACTTAGTTTATTGGTTTTTGAAATCGAAAACTGAAATGTTTTATTGTTCTTGGCATAGTCTATATCATGATCATTAATCCACGACCAATATGCCTCATTAGCATCTGCATCGTAGATAATCAACATCACGGGCTCCAAACGAACCCTATAATAATTTAGCGTTGTTCTCTTCAGGGCGACTTTAGCAAAGTTACCTACCTCTGTATTTTCTGTACTCTTTAATTGGATTGAAAAATTTAGACCCGTTACCTGCTCATTTAAGGAAATTTCAACCTGATAATCAATTCCGTAATCATTATTAGGTACATTATAATGCCAATCATTCGGGATATGTCCTTCCAGAAATTTTGAAGATTTTGTAGCTAGAACATGACTTACTGGGCGTTTTGGATTATTCATTCAGAAAGGGCTTAATCAATATTTTAGGGGTATTTTTTTCAGTTGCATTGTCTTGCCATCGATAGTCATCTGAGAAAGCAGTATACCTTTATATCGCAATTTCTTTAATGCTTTAATAGTTACTACTATTTCTGACTGCTTAACATTACATCCGAAAATCACTTCTCTTACCGCATCCTTCGGATAGACTATTATGGATTTTCCATTTTTAGAAACTGCTCTTATTTCTCTTTCATATGACCAGCGGGCTGCTTTAAACGTAGCCCAATAATAAAAGACATATGGTGTGTTCGCCATACCATCAATCTTTTGAACTTCATCAATATAATTTACGGGATACAGTACATAATCAGGACAAATGAGATTTAAATCAAACCCGATACACATTCCTTTATGTTTATCAGCATAATGTGACCACATCAAAACATCATCAGAAATTTCCGAAAAACAGCTAACCTTGAAGTCCTTCTTTTTCTCCTTAAGTATCTTATGATAATGAGAATTACCACCAATCTTATTGAAATGTTTACGGATTTCCTTTCTTGGAAGTCCATGTTTTGCGCCTGCTTCTAGAATAAATTGTTTTTCAATTTGCGGTGAAATGACCACATCTATCATCTTTTCATTACAGTCAAAAGGATCATTAAATTCGCCCGGATGGGTAAATTTAAAGGTGTTTGTCTTTAACACGTATTCTAAGCCATCGTGCAAATTGACGTATTTGAAATGACGGTCAGCTGATAACACTTTTTTCAGACCCTCATCCCCTAACTGTTTAAATTCAGTATCAGTTAGCATCTTTATTTTTTTCTTTTATTGAATAGCTATACCCCATCTTTTATAAGCTTCATCGCTATAAATGCCGACTGATCCATAAGAACGCGTCTTGATGGATTGCCAGAAATAATTCATATTAATTCCAAGTGTTTGATTTTAGAAAATGCCCGTTAACAATTGGAATATATCACTTCGATAGATAGAAATCACGATACCAACAGTACAAATATACTAAGTATTTCGCTTAACAACATGTTGTATCGTGCACTTACAAAACACTTAACGCCCCGTATCGATAAAATACATTACCTCTTTCAAGTCCAAAATATCTGCGTACCGAGCGTCAGCAAAAAAAATACTTAAAACAGCACTTTCAGCTATTGCAAATCGCGCGGTAACACTAGCAATAATGCCTGAATTGGCAACAAAACCCACCAAGAACTTCTGAGGCTGAGTAACATTATCACGCATCCTTCAAATAATCAAACTCTATCCCTATCCTACTATTCAAAATTATTTAAGGATATTTTTTACCGAAAGAAACCGTTAAGTATAACAATAACTCATAATATTTGGAAAAACAAGGGAAGCGTTCGAATGACAAGAGCTTATTTATATATCCGCGTAAGTACGGATGAACAAAAAAGAAAAGGATACTCCCTTCCTGAGCAGGAAGACCATTTGCTAAAGCACTGTAAGTTTAATAACATTGAGGTTGCTGGCATCTATCAGGAAGATTTTTCAGCGAAGAATTTCAACCGCCCAGAGTGGAAAAAATTATTGACAGCAGTTAAGAAAGATTCAAAAAAGAAAGAGACCAACATTCTTTTCGTAAAATGGGACCGATTTAGCAGGAATATTGAATATGCCTACGAAATGATCGGCATACTCCGGAATTTCAATACAACTGCAATGGCAATCGACCAACCTATAGATTTCACTGTACCTGAGAGTACCGTAATGCTTGCCATATATCTGTCAATTCCTGAAGCTGAAAATAACAGAAGATCGTTGAATACATCAAATGGCATTAAAAGGGCAAAAATGATGGGAAGATACCCAAATAAGGCACCTTTGGGGTTCATAAACTGCACTGCTTTTGACGGAAAAAAAGAAATTGTACATATCCAACCTGCAGCTGATATCATAAAATGGGCTTTTAAACAACTGGCAAAAAATTCCTTCACTATAGAAACTGTCAGAAGAATGGCCTTTGCAAAAGGATTGAAATCTTCAAGATCTGCCTTCTGGAAGCTGGTACGAAACCCCGTGTACTGTGGCCTAATCCCCATATCAGCAAAAGATCGGTCACAGGAACTGATTAAGGGAATACATGAACCTTTGATTTCCGAATCGTTATTTAATGAGGTTCAGGCAATCATCAATACCAGAAGGAAAATCACATGCAAATCCGACGAGCTGAACAATTTCTTCTTCCTAAAGGGTTTCCTCGTTTGTCCATCCTGCGGTAGAAAATTACGCGCTAGTTTTTCAAGAGGTTCAACAAAGGCATATCCATACTATCATTGCTCGGACGACTGTAAAATGAGGATAAAAGCGGAACTTTTAAATGATAGCTATTGCAAGAGACTGCAAGAACTACAGCTTTCAGATGAGACAAAAGAGTTGTTTGGGCTTATTATGGAAGATTTAAATATCCGTGTACAGAAGATCGAGTATTTAAACAGCAGAAGATTATTAACCAGGCAGCTTGAAGAGCAGCAGTCAGCACTCTCAAAGGTTCGGAAATTGTTCGCCGAAGACAGGCTAGATTTTGATGACTTTAAAGAATTAAAAAAAGAGTATCAGACAATCAGCAATAATATTGGAATAGAGTTAAATAGTAATTCGGGGAAGCTAAGGTTACTTGAAAAACAATTCCAAGTAGCAGATAGATCCTTCACTAAGATATTCCACAGCTATTCTGAACTCGATATCGTTGACAAAAAATATATTCTAAGTCTGATTACTCCCACTATCAGCGATTTCAGGAAGGGTACAGTTTCTATACAGTTAAACAGAGCATTATTAAACATACTATCTTTCAAAATGCCGGTGAACACATTTGAGGCACTAAACTTAAATACTGAAATAAAGAGCTTTACAGAGAAAAAAGTTCCGGTAAAACTCGCAATTGCAACAATGGCAAAGAACAATATCAAGATAAGTGAAACATACGCTGTAATAATTTTGGACTTTCTTTATCGTATGGCAAAAACATACGATTTTAGAAGTACGGAAAACAGCAGAACCATAAGTAGAGATCGAACTAATACAAAACTTCGCAGAGACCACCGTAAACCTACATTCTAGACCATATCTAAAAAAATCTTAGTCTTTTCCGCAGTAAAAATCGAACTAATAATTGCCAGACACTAATAATCTGTCTTACAAATGTTTATTGCCATAAAAAAAGGAAACGACCCATTAGAGTTGTTTCCTTAAGTACCCTTGACAACCTGTTATCACTGGATTTCGTGAAGGATATGGAGAAATTAGCCAACATTGCGGGCGGTACAGTTGCAGAACCCCTTAGTAGGGATTTTAAGAAAAAGTATCAGCGAAGATTTACTGAGAAAGAAGGGCCAAATCTTCCGTTATCTAAGATTTACGAGATGTATGGGTGTGGCTACCTGAATAAGAAGGATCGCAAATAATAATAATTTTATTCACCAGTGTATAGTTGAGGTGTGTATGTTTTCGCCGAAAGCTATACACTGGTGTATTGCGAAAGATTGCGAAATGAAGGCAGGATCTCAAAGTGTAGCACTCTGTTAGTTTACAAAATTTTATACCTTTAGAGTGACCAAACATGATCCTATGGACAAAAAAGAATATTTTGAAATAAGCAGGCAACAAAAAGTGACACCAAGATGCCCTATTCTAAATATTTGCCAGAGACGAGCAATGACTATATACTTCTTTTCATATGCAGATATGAAAAAAGGCCAAGATTTTGAAAAAGTATTGAATAATGCAGGTGAATTGTCATCCGATTATTTAAAAAATAAAATTGAAGTTCAAGGAGAATCCCCAACGATAATTAAAGGTGGATCTAGTATGTATTTTTCTAACATGTGTCCCGAAATTTGTTTATTTGAGGGAGCACATTCCCCTATGGGATTTTCGACTAACTGTACAAGTGGAGATTGGGATAAATATCGCACTTCTAATCCGAACAGGGTTATCGAAGAAGGGCATTATTCTCAATGTCCTGAATACTCAAAATATATTTTCAACAGAAAAATAAAATCTGGAAAGCCACAACGGACAAGTATTCCAAACCTATCGAAAGTAAGGGCGGAACTACAACAGGAAATAAATTCAAAGTGTCCTTTTTGCCTAGGAACTGATGTCGGACATTTTCAAATTCATCATATAGATGAAGATCCTTCAAATAACGGAATGGACAATCTATTCTTACTTTGTCCAACATGTCATTCAAAAATAACCAAAGGTGATATTTCTTTAGGGCAAGTAATCTCTGTAAAGGCCAAGATTACTAAAACGAATTCGTAAACCCTTCACTACTGAAATGGTCTTAGAACGATAACTCATTCTTTTAAATGGTCGAGGGGGCGTTGCCTCATCGGCTAGCCCCCTCTCTGATCTCATTATTAATACGATCTATCTACACTTGCGAAGTAATTTACCTTTACTTCTTCCTCTCCGAACTGATTTTACTCAGCGCCAGTATCAATTGTGTGACGTCGCATAACGCACTGATACCAGCTAAAATTAACACTATAATCATTGCTTCAAAGGTAGCAAACACCTGATAATTCTTTTAACATTATTTTCGCCCCGTAAGGGGCCGCGGGCAAATTTTCGCCCTATACCAGTTGGTACGGGGCGAAATCCTGTAGGAACATTTTTAATTCAATGCAGTTGCACCGATTTTAACAAAGTCTGTACATAACCCAAATGCAGTTTGTGTACGTGCCAAAGCCGTACCCGATAAGATAGATTTGAATTTGCTTTCATCGTCTTTGTAGTTGCGGACATTTTGAAAATAGCCTGTAACGGCATTGTATGCACCAAAAAGTGTTCCCTTAGTGGTTGTTTCCTGCTGTGATGGACTTTCAAGGGCATACTGTAAAACATCATCAATCAGATTACTAAAATGGCTTGATAGCTCTTCATCATGACCAGTCCGCAATTTTTCCAATACCTCACGATTGGGTACCATTGCCATTTGCACCAGCCGTTTTAATTCAGGGTCGGTAATCTTCACCCTTGACAATCTGTTATAAATCAATTCCATTTCCTCCGCCAACCGGCTGGAAATGCCCAGCATTTTGTGCGCCTGTTTCAATTTGTCCGATGCGCTGGCGGTGTGTCTTATTTTGATGCAGTTTGTATGGTTTTTTAAAGCTGCGTTTAACGTGTTCTGACAGACTACCCGTACGGGGGTAAAAGCTACGGTAATGCTACCTGTACCATCATGAGAGGAAGTCAGCATTAAATACTGCTCGATTAAATCATCTCGCCCCACACGGATATACTCGGGCAATTTTGCCGTTACGAATATAATTTGACCATCATACAAACAGCCAGCAGTTTCATATTTAATATTTGTGGCATTTCCTACGATGTCATCAAAAAAACCAAATACTTCGGTATTCTGTACCACCTGGTAATCACTGCCGACTTTATCACCCAAAACCTGCTCGGTATCGGTTCGAAATGTAAAGTAGCTGTTTTCAGAAATCAGGTTTATACCGCTGGGTAACTGGTGGACATTCGGGCGTTTAACCACTTCAAAATCCAGTCCTGCAAATTTGATTGCTTCCGCACTGGTTGGATAATCGGTAATAATTTGGCCTAGTCCATGCCATGCTTTTTGCTTGACAGACATAAAACTTACTTTGCCTGTTTGTTCGTTATAATTTAGGTTGTGTGCCATGATTGATATTTTTAATGTTGCGTACTCTTGATAGTAAAATTTCGGTTTCCAGTATATTGACGTTTGCCGTATCGGTCAAAATCAATTTTGATTGTGTTTCTACCTCGTTCACGATCTCGGCTAAACTGTTATGGTCGGCGTGGACTGCCACACGAACCATAATAAAAAGGGTTTCGTATTTCATATTGATAATTCGTGGTTAATTTTAAATTCCCTGAACTGACAATAAAAGGCGGTAGGGTTATCGGTTTCAAATTCCTCTGCGTAGCCTTCCCAGTATATTTTGTCCAAAAATTCTTTAAATGCATCTAACATGATTGTTGGTTTTAAATGAGAAATAACCTCCCGAGCATTTGTTCGGGAGGTATTAAGAATTTACAAGGTCAAAGAAATTTGTCCCTCAACTTCTGCCAGTTTATCAGTGCAAAGTTTTTTTATACTGCTAGCCACCTCGTTAATGATAAAAGGGTTTTTTGTGCTGAACGTATTCCCGTTATCATCGGTGATTTTAAGCTCGCAACGCTGAAAGTGGTTAAGGTTGGTTTCTTCTGCTTCGTCCTCCTGTTTAATTTCAAAGCTTTCCAAGTTGTCGATCGTACCGATCAGCTTCTCCCGTTGATTGGATAACCTGCTTAAATCTTTGATTTTTTTAAGGGTCTGCTCTAAGTTCAAGGCAGGCTGCTCCAACTGGAAATGACTTTTAATCTCTGCTTTTGTCGGCTCGGCTTTTGGGGCTTCGGGTGTTGCCTGTGGCTTTGTGTCCATTGCTTTGGCTTCTTCACCTTTTTTAGACACCTCATTTACAGGGTTTCCTGCTACAAATTTTGGGGTTTTGTCGGCTTTAACGTTGTTTACTTTTGCTTGTCCGTTTTCTGTTACTTTAGTTTCCATTGTATTAAAAATTTTAAGTTTCCAACCTGCGTACTACCTTTCGGCAGGAGCCATTCCTGGCTTTTTGATAATCACCCTCGCCTGATTTAGCAGGAAGCACGGGCAAGACTTTGCCGGAAAAAAAACCTCGTGAGCTTAGCGAGCAGGGAAGATTTTTTCCGAGCAAACCCTTTAGGGCTTGGTCTTGACCAGGTGCTAACTGCGAATCAGAAATTTGTGTGTCAAACAGCCTATAAATGATACTAGAACATCATATACCCGATGGTTGGAAACATTAAAACATAAATTACAAGGGATAAAAGTGAAAGCAGGCGAACCGTCAGTCATGCGCTGGTTCAATTAAAGTTTGCTTGAACTTTGCCAATCTCGTTTAAATATTAGCTATTAAATTGAGACGCACATCAGACACGTTTCTGATAGGTTTAATGCGAACAACTTTTATCACTATATTTACACTTAATATTAACCTAATATAAAATCACTTGTCTGTAATCAACGTTTTTATCAGTTACGCATGGGAGAGCGAAAAATTAAAGAAGGAGGTCGCAGATCTTGCCCAATGGATCACTACTAATGCAAATGGAAAAGTATTGGTTACGACTGATCACTTATTTGCTAACAGACCACCGAAAAAGGGATGGCCAACATGGATGGCAGATCAAATTGAATCCAGTGACGTGGTTTTGATTGTTTGTACTCCCGCTTATCTAAATAGATTTAGAAAGAAAGAGGAGCCGGGAAAAGGCCGCGGAGCGATTTATGAAGGTGGAATTATTACTCAGGAATTAATTAACAATCAAACAATTAACGAAAAGTTTTTCCCGATCATACCCGACGATGGAGACATAGAAAATATTCCCGTTATTTTACAGCAGTATTTCAACGGTCATTTTTTTCCATCAGGTAATGAGGGAATACTAAAGATGATATTAAATGATAATCCCACATTTGACCATGTTAGACAATTTTTTGAAGCTTCCTCTGTTGATGACTCAGTAAAAGAATCAATTGCAAATGACATTCAAGAAAAAATTAATACCGAAATTGCTAAAGAAATTCTGAGTCAGTTTACATCTACGTTACAAAAAAAGGAGACAAATATGCTGTCACCAATTCAAAATACAATAAGAGCCTATCTAAGTTTAAACGACTTTGATAAATTAAAAATCATTAATTCTATCGGAATTGATATTGGCGCTCTGAATCATGAAAATATCATTGAACGAGATAAGGAAGTATTTAAACTCGTAAAGGAAAAAGAGTTAATTGCCTCTTTATGGAATGGCATAAACGAAATTAAATCATTTGGTAATCTTAAAAATCCATTCATAAAATAAAAAATTAATGAGTTCAACAGCAGAATATAACTTCGCAGATTGGTATAGACCCGTAGACAGTCAATTAACCGCAGAAACCCAGGCGTTCAGAATTACTGCCATAAGGGAATTATTGGACACCGACGACATGGACTTTTGGCTCGATGTCATTAGGATGTATTGGGGATTACCGGTAGTCAGTGAAGATTCAAGAACGGAATTTATAAAAGCATTCAAAGACGCAGACCCTGTATTCCCTGTTAGCGGAAATGACCATCTTTTGCAAGTTCTTGCCGGGATCTTGATTTGTTTCCAACTTGAAGAAGATTTTCGTTTGAATATTTCAATTGGTTTGGCCATAAAATCTATTAACTTTTTGGGGCAATATGAAATAGCTTCCAGTATTCCTGTTTTGAGCAATGCTACAACGTTTCTAAGGGAACAATCGGCAATTTTGCGCGAAACTAATCTTGAAGAACAACAGACAGTGATAACCGGCCTTACAAATCGTAGCGAAGTGGCGGGTTATGCATTTGTAGCTGCGGATCATTCCGTTTTAACAACGGCGGTCAATTCTTTGCTCCAGTCTCAGAAAGTATTTTCCGAGGAAACTAATATACTATGGTGGTTGTTTGGTGAAGCCAGTCAAACTTATGACCAGCCGTTAAAAGCTATAGGATTGCCTAAGGCGATACCAATTATTGCTAAAGAGATATTTGATATTATTGAATTTTCATTGAGCAACAGAAAAATAGACGCAATAATAAATAAAGCAATTTCAAACTGTATTCAATCAAAGGGCTCAGACAAGGCGTATTCGCCTTTTGATATGATTAGCAAATTTGATGGCTCCGAAATAACACCTATTTTCACTGGATTTAAACCTGAAACCGAGTTTACCCCTATTCTTACAGCATTTTCAAGATTTATCACCACAGGAAAATCATCTGATTGGGCCAATATTTACGCTTCTGAGTTTAACGGTGGTGATTTAAAGAAAACTTTCCAACCATCTGCCTTGGCATCACAGATTCTCCAAGAACTTTTTCTTCTACATAACCTTGACTAGTATGCCCGGACTTAAGAAATGCGATCAGGAGGATTGTACAGTAAAAAAAGATGGCAAGTGTTTAGAAGGGATTGAAGACCTTACGCAATGTCCACATTTTTATTTGGATGAGAATATTGCAGGACTTGATGATGACAGTGCAATCGAGGATAACGGCCAGAGCCCATCGACCTCTCTAAAACCGGTTATCACCAACACTTTTAAACTTTTCAAAGGCGAAGAGTTTAAACTTAATGAACTGACGCAGGTGTCTTACAGGTACCCAGTAGATAAGATTTTTATTCTGGGTGAACAGGACAGTGGCAAAACAACTATTCTCGCTACATTATTTGAGATGTTTCAAGTAGGTGTATTTAACAAATTGCATTTTGCAGGGTCATTGACTCAAATTGGGTTTGAAAAACGATGCTTTTATTCACGATTAGCGTCAGGCAACAGCGATTACGACACAGAGAGAACTAAGAGTGACGAATTTCGATTTTTGCATCTCGCTTTAAAGCATGATCCTAACTCGAAAAAGGCGTTGCACTTACTGATTTCAGATATAGCAGGAGAAAAGGTACAACGAGCAAAGGGTAATACGAATGATATGAAAGATTTGGAGGTCATCACGGATTCCGTGCATATTAGCTATATCATTGATGGTGAAAAACTGCTAAATGCTAGAACAGTCCAATCAGTTTTAACACAAGCAAAAACTTTTATAAGGAAGGCTATCGACGAACAGATTTTCACTAAATCCATAAGACTTTCCATAATCGTTTCTAAATGGGATGTGCTTGATGAAATCAATTTTGATTTTGAATCTCTAATTGTTGCCCCCTTCACTAGGGATTTTAACGATAATTTCATGGATTTAAGCTTTTTACAAATCGCCGTGAGGCCACGGACTTTTGTTAAATATAAACTTGGTCATGGTCTTTCCAAGTTAATGGATTTATGGACAGTTAAAGCTCAGGATTTACCTAATCCAATTGTTTTGGAAAAATCTGCCAGAATGATTGATAACCTTCTATTTTAATATGCCAGGAAAAAACATTTCAATTATTGGCTTGCCGGCGTCTGGGAAGACCACCTATATTGCAGCATTGTGGGCGCTAATGCTTAACAATAGTCCTCATTGTTCTTTACGCCTTCACTCACTAAAATCTGGCAATCAGCAATATTTAAACAAGATCAGTGAGGCTTGGTTATCATTTTCCGAAATCGGCCGTACTTTTTTAGCGAAAGATGTTGGTGAAGTTGTAATGAACCTACAATTTAAGGATTCACAAGAAGTTGCAGTGCTCAATATTCCAGATTTCTTTGGAGAACTTTTCGATGCTCATTTCAAAGATCGGGAATGGACTGAAGACTATTTCGATTTAATGAAAACTTCTCATCAATTAATCTTATTTGTAGATCCCTACCATGAGAATAATATCGCTAGAACAATTATGGATGAGCGACAGATATTGGAGCAATATGGTGATTTGGAAGACGTTATGGAAGAGTCAGCCGAGCAAAAACAGCGTGGTAAGGAAGAGAATAAAGAAAGTGGCAAAGTAGATACCAAGGAAAGTAAGTCTCCTTTGGCAAATGCAAAGATTTATCAGCACATCAATAGCTCTAATCAAGTAAAACTAGTAGAAATATTACAATACCTTTTATTTAGCTTAAGTAGAGCAGAACCATTTAAAGTAGCTATTGTCGTCTCCAAATGGGATAAGGTAATGGAAAATTTCCCAAATAAGAGGCCTGATGAAGTTGTGAAAAGTAATTTACCTTTACTGTATCAATTTTTAAATTGTAATGCTAGTGATTTGATTTTTAAGTTTTTTGGTGTAAGTGCACAAGGTGTTGACTATGATAATTCGGACGGATTAGATGAGTTTGTTAAGATGCTTCCTGAGGATAGAGTAAATATTTTTGATGGTGCGAATTATTCTAAAAATATAGCAACACCCATAACCTGGTTAATTGAATGATCATCACACTACAACAAACTTTGCATGGTTATCAAAACGGGCATCAGGTACTTGCCAGTTCTATTCCCATTGGTGAAGAAGGTAATAAAGTATTACTCTTCCAGTCTGATCTTTCCGGAACGTTGATTAATGCAAATTTTGAAAGTTATGTTACAGGCTATCCTCTGGCCTCTGAAAGCCTATATGCTTTTGCAAGGACTTGGTATGCAAGTGAAATGAGACGGCCAGGTTGTGTTTGGACGCAAACTTTGTTAATTAGATACCCAGATTTGGGCAAAATACCTGACTTACTCGCTCTTGTTAAGTTGTTCGAGCGACCAACTATAAACGAATATGATAAGTATAACTTAGAGATTGAAGTTGAATTCAATTTACTACTAAGAAGTTCAGAGACTATTTCTAACAGAGAAATCGACGACTCAATTTATCAAATGGTATACGAAAATTCGGGTGTGCCCATAATTGTACCCGCAGGCTCACCGAATGAATATGAAAGTGAAATTATTAATCTTTGGAGTAATCAGTGGCCCCGTCTAAGAAGAAACTTCTTTTTCTGTAGCGGAGCCTTAAATTTAAAATCCCTGAACAATCGTCTGTTTGATTTGCAGATAATTCCTGAAGAAAGTCTAAAGTCTGTTAGCCGATCTGAGGCAGAAATTTTAATATATCACAAAAATGATCCGGTTGACAATTGGGTTAAGATACTACATACTAGTAGAAAGAACGACTTACGTAAATTCTTGTGGAATTTTGGCTCTGACATTGACGGTTTTAGAAAAAATTATATTCCTCTAATCAAATTGTATCATTTAATTTATTTTGAAAAAGATTTTCATGAGGTTAACAGTCTTATTCAGAATAATTTCCCTAACCCGAAGCAGGGAAAAAATCTTAAATCAAAAATTTATACAGAAGATAGCTTAATAGACTACCCGGAATCAGAGAAAGAAATAGTTAAATTTCTCCTATTTGCGTCTGATTTGGACTATTTGGACGGCATAACTTTGAATATTGAACGTCGGCTTATCAATTTGTTACAGAATGGAAAAATTCAACTGGAAGAACTCCTATCTATGATCTCTGATTGTCCAAGTGGAAGGATTTCCGACCATCTGTGGGATGAAATTGAGCTTCCAGATAATCTAATATTAGATTTGCTTTCAAGGAACTATGCCACCGCCTTACCTCTGATATTACGTTCTGAAAATATCGTTTACAGTGAAACCATCTGGCGGTTACCACATCAGCAGCAAAGAGAATTATTTTTTCAGTTTCTTAAACATAATTTAATTCGTGATTGGCCGCGTCTTATCAAGGTCATACTTGAGGTAGGAAGTGAAATAATTTTTGAATTATACTGGAAGAATAATGATTTGGTATTTAACTCTTCATTAGAATGGTATAACCAGGGTAAAACAACACAACAATTTACTGCTGGTTGGAAAGATTTTATTACAAAAGAAAAAGATCAACAGTTTATCAAGTGGTTAAGATCTAACGAAAGAAGAATACATTCCAAAATGTTTGCGTTAATCTTCGATAATCTCGCCAGTAGAAAGATTCTCACGCTTGGTTTCAGCCATAATACATGGTTAACAGCTTACAAAAAACTTAAGCTTACCGAGTACCGAGGTAACGTTGAATATATTGCCTCTCTTTTATTAACGATAGGCTTCAACAATGATATTGCCAATTCAGAATGGCTAGTATCTGTCACTTTTCAAGATGTTTATGTTTTTGCAGAAAATTTGCAACTTGGCCAGCATAATTGGAACATAATTCCGAAAGATTTCGAAGAGAATATGGATAATGATGATTGGGGAATTATAGAAACACTAGTAAACATATTAAAATTCAAACCTAAAAAGCAATATCAAGTTGAATCATGGGACTACTGCGAGAACTTGATTCGAACATTTTGTAATAAAACAATAAAAAACAATTGGAATCCAGGGGCATTTTTAAGCACATTGAAAGAGCCTAAAGTGTTTTATCGTGCAGCCGCATATTGCGTAACGTTTAAAAAAGGACGGCAACTAATAATGAAAATTATAAGGCATATTGAAAATAGACAAATCCAGTTCGAGCCATTTCAATATCAATATTTGCGGAAAATTAAAAAACTTAGTTAATGCCAGCTCTTACCGAGATTATAAAAAGAGATGTACTAAATGGAACTCTACCTAGATTCCTTTATAAATACAGACAGATAGATACTACTTTGGAAAGAATCATTAGTGATTCTAGTTTATGGTTTGCCGATCCTTTATCATTTAATGATCCGTTTGACTGTCAAATTCAACCGGACACGCAGAATACTATAAAGGAGATTAAAGATTACATTAGCAAAGCTTCGCCTGGTATCTCCGAGCCTGAAATTAATAAAATTGTAAAAAGTATTAGCGACGATCCCGACTACTGGCCTTCAACCCTGGAAAAAATCATTAAAAAAAGTATCAGTTCCAAAGGAATATGCTGTTTTGCAAGTCATAACCTAAGTGTACTCATGTGGTCACACTACGCAAATTGTCACAAAGGTATTTCGATGAAATTTGATGTTACTCTAGATCTTGATTTTTTTGTGCATCCAATAAAGGTGAATTATAGTAATGACTACCCAGTATACAACCACATTCGCGACAACAAAAATCTGATTAAGCTTCTAATACAAAATAAATCCAGCATTTGGAATTACGAAGAAGAAGTCAGAATACTCAAGGATAAAGTAGGTGCAAATTATTTCAAGAAAGAGGCGCTAGTTGAAATCACTTTCGGTTCTAATTGTCCCGATGATGATATGAAAAGAATCCGAAAATTAATGTTATCGAATGGCTATGACAACACTATTTTCATGCGAGCAAAAACTTCAAAAGTCAAATATTCGTTAGAGTTTGAAAAATTCTGATGATCTGAATAATTGCAAGAGACAGTGACCTGACCTAGATTTTATTATTTCATTTTTAATATAATAAAAATAAAAATCCCTGCCTTTCGCAGGGATCTTTCTCAAAACATTTTTTGTTTCTTATTTTCAATGATTTTCAGTTCCTATCACCGAACTAGGGATTAAAGCATTACAAAGCCAGTTCGTTCTCCTGTTCCTGGTTTTTGGATTTGTCTTTGCCTTTGTTCTTATCCAAAAGCTGGCTTAGTTGATGCTCTTTTTTATAGTCCTCTCGGATTGCCGGTTTGCCATTGGTCTGAAAGAAATTCAGGTTGCTATATCTTGGCATGGCCACAATGCGCAATTTCTGTTCCTGGCCATCAGGTCCCGGAACAGTGACCAGCGGGCGGTTACCTTCTTTAAGTTCAGATAAGATCAGCTCAGTCTTTTTAGTATCGGCCAGTTCCTTGATCTGGTAAGATTCGAGTTCCTTTTTCAAATCGAAGCCGTACCCCTCGCTAAACTGCCGGGTCTTATAATTACCGAAATTGTCTTTCTTCTGGTCAAAGTCCAGCTGTACCCAAGCACTGTACTGCTCACCGCCACGGTTCAGCAAATCATCACGGAATACCGCGCGGCCCTGTAACAGGTTCACGCCCTGCTCCACATTAAAGGTCGCATCGTTTTTCAGGTAAAAAGTATTGGTAACCAGCGGGGTGCGAAAGGTACCATAGAATTCTTTGGCGACATAATCAACTTTGCCTTCCTTCATGGTGGCTACCGTATTGCGGAATTGCAAATCATCTTTGTTTCCTTTGCCAATGGCCAGTTCAGAATTACCCTTTTGCCCGTTAAAGAACTCCATTGCCTGAAGGGCGCTATCAAACTTCCGCATCATATTCTTACCCTCGGTCTCGCTGATCACCAGGTACTGGTGTTCCTTTTCTAGCGGCTTGGCCTTTGTCAGTTCCAGCTTGTAGTTGTTAAAATAATAATAATCTGATTTGGCGGATTGACGGAAGTTCATGGACAAGTCCATTTGTCCCTTTTCGGTGTGGAGCGTATCCCTTAACTGGAAGGCTGGCAAGTCCTTTGCCATATTAGCCTCCATCTGCTGGATCAGGTGCTCACCAAATTTGTGCGCTTTAAGTATTTCTTTAAGCTGTTCAAGATTGTTGCGGTTCATATCAAATGTTTTAAATGAATAATTGATTGTTATCTTTTTGTTTTCAACGTATTGTCCCGGATCAGCAAAGGATAACCACCTTTCAGGGGCTGTTTAATTCGTTTGATCTTTTTGCTGAGCAGCGATTTCGCAGCGTCAATACCGGCACCGGCAAGTTGGGTCGTCAGGTCAAATCCCGATATCCCCAAACTGCTGATGGCGCTTGAGCTGCCCGAAGCAATAGCTTCGCTTAATAAAGCTTCCGGCGCAAATATCCCAACCATCGCGTCCCGCCTGTCATAAACCGTTAGGTTCACGGGGATCACCTGGTTGCCCAGCCTGACATTTTTGATCTCTAAGTTCATGCGCTGATTACTAAAAGAAGCCAGACCAAAAAGGGTGTGCCCTTTTGGGATACGCTGGCCGTTCAATACGACCGTATCCACTAGACGAATTTCGACCACCGATCCCTGCGTTACTTTTTGCGGTGCAGCAATCTCGGCAGGGATGGCCTTGAACAAAGTATCACTAGCTTCCACCACATCGGATTTTTGATAAAGCTGTTTAGCGAGTTCCGGATTTTGCAGGGCAAGGAGCTTATCCATGACCGAACCCATCTGCGCCATTTCATCCTCACCGGAACCATTATGCTCCTGCATGTTCTTCATTAATGTTTCCAGCCTGTCCACATCCTTTGAAATCGGGGCATAGGTGGTTGGAGGGATACTTGGCGTGTAGCTTTTTGGAGCAACATAAGGCGTATTCAACTCCTTATTCAAGTCCGCCAGCTTTTCGGTGATCTTACTGGTCTGGTCATCTGGTCTTTTGCCAAAGCCCATTTTTTCCGCGGCATAACTCAAACCAGCGGTATCGCTCTGCGCTGAATCCTGCCTGGCCTTATCATAATAGGCCATCTTTCCCTCCGGCTCCTTTTCACTAAAGGTGGCATCAGGCAGAGAAGTATTGATGCCCGCTTTTGGTGCCTGCTTAGCGGCTTTGTCCGCCTGCCACTGGTACACGCCGTAACCGAGCAGCCCAAATAAGGCCAGCACAATCGGTACGATAAAATAAAGCTTTTTGCGATCCAGTTGGATACGCAATCTTTTGTTACTGCCAGCCGTTTGTCCGGCCGGATTTTCTTTTTTTTCTGTCATAGAATTTTTATTAAAAAGTGAATAAATGTTAATCCCATACCTGCATCAGCAGGTAAAGCAAATAGCTACCAAAGGCCAAGCAAAAGGCGATTAGTAGCAGCAACCAGCTTTTACCGGACAATCCAGCAGTACGCCGGTTCAGGTAACCTGCCAATCGCCGTTGCCCTTGTACAATCCTGCCCGCTACTTTTTCGGCAACAGCCTCCTGCCGCTGGCTAAGCGGCTTTTTCCTACTACGCATCAATCTCATGGCTGAGAAGGATTAGTATTCTGATTGATCAGCGTTTCCCAGTGCTGGATCAAAAATCCATGCGGATTATTGTCCGTCTGGGTCTGCAATACCCTGATCTCTCCGCGGGTCACCAGTTTGCGCAATACTTTGCTGCTGGCACGGATCAATTGCTGCGTCGCGTAACAGGTAAAGCGGTAAGGGCTTGCATTCAGGTCAAGATGGATACTGTCTACTTCCAGCTGCTGGGAGATATTGGCCGAGATCAGGTTATTGTAATAACCAGCCTCTTTCAAATTTTCCCATTCCTGTTTGGCCGAACCGTCCGCCAGGTACAGCGCCTTACCGATACCAGCTGCAATCGCTTTCTCATCGGGTTCCAGCGAAAAAAATAGGGTGTGAAAGGTCCTAATATGGTCGCGCAGCTCCACCGCGATATTTTGTTTGCGCTCGGAGGCAAAGGCTTCCAGTACCTTCCCGTTATATAGGATCATCACCCTGTTACTGGCCTTGCCGATCTCCGCAAAGCAGAGGTAAACGACGCTGGCGGTCAGTAAACAGCAGGCGACCAGAAAGGCGATACTGAACTTTTTAATGTGCTGAAAAGCACGGTCAATGTTTTTGAGTTGTGTAAACATGGCTAACCCTTTAATTTGTCTTTTAAATAATCATTTTGATCCCCGCCTGCCCTATCGGTATTGATCCTGCGCCAAAGGTCACCCATCGCGTCAGCAGCCATGCCGCCTGCGGCAATGCCCGTATTGGCAGCGGTAGAGCTGCCACCGGCTACCAGTGAGTTGACCTTTTGCAGCATGGCATTCCCGCCACCAGCATGTACAATGTAATTGGCCACATTAGGCACCGTGAAATAACCGACAATGCCAATGCAGAGAAACACCAAATACGCGGTATCTGCCGCAGAAAAGAAGGTATCGCCCTGCTGACCGATCTGGGAAATGTCGATTTTCAGCATGTTCTGCTGGATCTGACCCAGGATACTGCCGAAGATATTGGCCACCGGCAGCCACATAAAAATGTTGACATAACGGGCGATCCACACCGTAAGGGTATGCTGAAAACCGTCAAATACCGCAAAGCCGAATACCAGCGGGCCAAGGATCGCCAGCACGATCAAATAAAACGTGCGGATGGTATTGATACAAAGGGCTGCCGCTGCAAACAATACATGCAAGACCTCGGACATCCATTGCTTGATGCTGTTGCGGAAATTATAAGAATTCTTATCCAACCAGAACTTAATGTCATTGCCGACCCCTTCAAAAATGCCTTCACTTTCCCGGTCAGGATCTTTCGGATGCGTGTACCTATACCATTTATTGGAATCACCGGAACCGGTTTCACCGACATACATCTGCCATTGTTTGGTGTGCTTAATAGCAGCTTCCTTTTGCTTCAACAGCGCCACAATAGCCGCATCACTGTTTTTGACCATCGCACCGGTTGCCGAAACTACCGGCTGCAAAACGCCGTTCATCACCGAAATGACCATTGGGAAAAGCACAATGGCAAGGCCAAGGGCAAAAGGGCGCAATAGCGGGTAGAAATCCACCGGCTCTGCATTGGCAATGTGCCGCCATACCCGCGAGGCGATATACCAGAGGGCTCCGAACCCTGCTAGGCCACGGGCAACACCGATCAGCTTGCCGCAAAGCGGCAGCATATCCGAATACACGTTATCCAGTACAGGTTGCAGGCCATTAATGCTGCCAGCGAGGCCATTACCGTTCTGGGCAAAGGAAAATAATGGCAAAAGCATAGCTAAGACTGCAAGAAATGCAGTCGTAAAAAACTGTTTCATCATAAGCTTAGTTGGGTTTAAAGTAATTACCTAGACCTTGCAGATCGGACTTTTCCCGCTGCCTTTGGATATTCAGGATACTGTTCTGCTGGTTAAACGAGCGCAGAAAAATCAGCTTGTCGCGGGTATCCGCATCGATCCGGTCAATCGCCTGCATCCGCTCATCATCGCTCATGCGCAGGTTATTTGCTGTGATGACCATCGCCAGCTGATCCAGGTTATCCAGGCTTTCGTCAAACAGTTTCTTATAGACTTTAGAAAGGTAGGACAGTTCTGAAGCACTGAAATTTCCGCTGCTGTTAAATCGCTTAAAAGCAGATTTATACTCGGACACCAATGCCGCCTGCGCTGAAATGATGTCTGCGATCTTGTGGTATTTTTTCACTTCGGGACTGACCAGCCAAAGACCGTTCAGGAATACATCATGCAAAGAGAAATTCCCCTGGGCAATATTCTTCACGCTATTGTAGCCAGACGAGATAATGGTATAGCCGCGTTTCATATCGGTCAGAATGTTCTTGAGCTGGGACAGCTTCTCTACGTTCAGCAGCAACTGCTGGATTTCGGCACTTTGCGCGTGACCACGAAAGGATGCCATAAACAGCAATCCCAAAAGCACTAATTTTAAGTTACTCGATCTCATAAAACCTCCTTAAATCAGTTATCGTACCCTGTTCCTTTCGCTTTTGCAGAATCAATAGGCTGACATTCCCGCAAAAATCACGGGTAAATGCTGACTTATCCTCCATCCGCTCGTACACTTCATTCAGCCTTGCTAAGCGCTCATCGTCACCCATCTCCAGTTTGCCTGAGGTGATCACTAGTAGCAGTTCCTCCAAATCATTATAGCATTCCGCGATCACTTTTTCACCAACCGAAGCGATATAAGCCGCATGATCCGCAGAAAGTACATCAGCTCGTTTCAATCCATTAAAAGATTTGATGATGGACAATTGCAGGCCAATGATCTCCGCGACGCGCACATCATTTTTAACAGCCGGGCTTACTTTTTTCAGCCCCGAAACGAAGGCCTCATGCAAATTGAACTCCCCATTGGTGATACTTTGAACCGTCTGCAAGCCGCCATCTACGATTTGGTAGCCGTCCCTTGCAAAACCGATGTACACTTGAAGGGCGGCGATTTGCTGCAAGAGGTATTTCTTTTGCGTGCTTTTCTGCTTGAACCACTCGCTGAAACTTTGCGCATTACAGGTTGGGGCGGTTGCGGTCGCCAGTAACAGTATCGCTAGTAACACCGTAAAGGATTTTTGCTTGAATGAAAAAGCACTGATCCAATCCCATTTAATTGATATCATAAACCTCCTTTAGTTGTTTGGTTTCAAAAATGGACTTTGACCTGCCGATAGAAAGCGTAATGTTCTGATCGTTAAACTGTTTCAGGTCATCAAAATTCTGCTCCATTGCCTGCTGCGCGGCATTAATCATCTCCAGGCGTTTGGCGTCAGACATCTGGGTCTTAAAGGAACCAATCACCACAAATACCTGGTCGAGGTTCTTCAGGCTCGCTTTCAGTATACCTTCATAGACCTCTTCCATGTAAACCAGTTCTTCCGCTGAAAAATGCTTGTCCTTACGGAACAGCCCACTGGCCCATTTATATTCCTGAACGATCGCGGCTTGAGTGGTTGCGAGGCTTTTTACCTTTTTGTAAGCGGTAATCACCGACTTTACCTTGACCAGCTCATCATAATAGCCGGCGTATAAATTTCGTTGGCGTTCTGTCCAATCCGATATTTCTCCCAGCTTTAGTTTGTTCAATTGGTTCTCGATTACCTTCTGCGCATTTTGCAGCCAGATCGTTTCATTTTGCAGCCGCTGCACCTTCAGGTCAACAGCTTTGATCACTTTTTTTACGCCCGCTTTGATCACCTCGGCAATGGCCAGCTGGGCATTTGCTCCAGAGGGCAAACTCACCAGCAAGACCGTCGCCGTTAGCGGCAGCACTACCATATAGGTTTTGAGTAGTTTGCTCATATAGTTTAATAAATTCATCATTCTGTTAGTTAAATCCGTTTGTATTTCCTTTTTCCGGCAGTCAGGATGCTCCGGTCAGCATTGAAGGTGATCATTATCCCGTTCCGGCTTTCGGTCATTACCTCAGTACCCCGATCATAGACCGCCTTCCATTCTTCCTTTTCATATTGTTTTTTGCCTGGCCTGCCCTGATCATCCAGTAAGCTGAATCCCGTCCTGCGGTGAATCAGGAACTGGTTACCCTCGCCCTGTTCCACCACAAGGGTGTCATCCGCAATACTGAATTCGCTGCCAGCGGTGTTGACGAAAGTACCGTCAAAGGTTTCCCCCTGTACACAGCCAACTAATAATCCCAAAAGGAATAGTAGCGCCATCAGGCATTTTCCGGTGTTTAATTTTTGATTTTTTTCCATAGTATTTGATTTGTTTTTTAATGGCTGGAAAGCTTGCTTCGCAGGTCCATGGTAATTGATCTTGTTTTTAATTGATAAATAATGATTTAAAAAACTTTTACTCCCGAAAGGAGGTCTGCCGCAAGTGCGGCGATGCCACGGGCAACCGAGCCGTACTTGACGGCATATTCCTGCACTTTCAGCTTCTCGCTTTCCTCGGTGGTGTAGCACAGATACTCCTGCAAACTAACCTCTGTACGGTAGACTTTTGAGTGTCCGCCCAGGGAGATAAAGACCTCCTTATACTTCAGCTTGGGATCATTGGCCTTGTTCATCGACATGATCAAGGTCTTGTCTTTATCGGTCAAGCCCAGCAGCAGCTGGATCTGGTCAAACTTGTTCTGGTACTTGCTCTGGTCCAGCAGGATCTTACAATCCGAGTTATTGATGATGGCCTGCTTGACAATCGGCGAGGAAATAATATCCTCGATTTCCTGGGTCACCACGATGGCCTCACCAAAGAATTTCCTAACTGTTTTGAACAAAAATTGCAGGTAGGAAGCCATTCCGGCGGTCGCAATGGCCTTCCAGCACTCTTCGATCATAATGACCTTTCTCACCCCTTTCAGCTTGCGCATCTTGGAAATGAACATTTCCATAATGATGAGCGTAACCACTGGAAAAAGAATGGGATGACTCTTCAAATTATCAATTTCAAAGATAATGAAGCGCTCATGCAACAGATCCAGGTTCTGTTTGGCATTCAACAAATAATCAAATTCGCCCCCTTTATAATAAGGGTTCAGCACATACAAAAAGTTGTCGATATTGAAGTCGCTAGGCTGAACCTTACCGTCTTTCAGCACCACAAGATATTCCTGCATCAAAAACTCATAGAAAGAATTAAAGCAGGGAAAAATCGAAGGATCAGCCGCCAAATGCTCATAGTACAAGGTGAGGGCATTAGACACCGCCACATATTCCGAGCGCTTATAACTTTCATCCTCCCGTTTCCAAAGCGCCAACAGCAAAGTTTTGATGCTCTCTTTTTTTTCGGTATCCAGTACATCCGTTTCCCCGATATAAAAGGGATTGAAACAGATCGGATTTTCTTCGGAGTAGGTAAAATAATAACCATCGACCAGCTCACACAGCCCTTTATAACTGTGACCGATATCCACGATTACTACGTGCGCCTCCTGCTCAAAGTACGCCCTGGCCAAATGGTTGGTAAAAAAAGACTTGCCCGAGCCTGATGGCCCGATAATAAATTTATTACGCGCGGTGATCCAGCCCCGCTTCATCGGTTCATCCGAAATGTCCACATGCACCGGAACGCCCGATATGCGCTCACCCAGCCGAAGGCCAAAAGGTGACAGCGAACTGCGATACGAAGTCTCCATATTCAAAAAACAGCAGGCCTGCTCAGCAAAGGTATCAAAGGTCTCATTCATCGGAAAATCCCCTTCATTGCCCGGCATACAGGCATACCATACCTGCGGGGCACCATCAGTTTCCTGCTTGCAGACCGCATCCATTTTGGCCATCGCCGAACTCACCTTGTTTTTCAGCTCTGGCAGCTCCAAGGGATCATCCGTCCAGCATAGCACATTGAAATGCGCCTTTACCGGCAGCTTCTGCGTAGAAATCGCTTCATTTAAAAAGTCGTTGCAGGCATCACGGGAAATCGCATTTTCACGCGAATAGGCCGATAGTGATTGCAATCGCAATTTTTTGGCCTCCAATCCTTTCATAGTCTTCTGCGCATCGCCCACCACAATCACCTGGTTATACATGTGGTTACAGTCCAGGAACAAGCCCAAAGGTGAAGCGAAACCAATGCTGTATTTGCTGCGCTCAGTCGAATACGCATCATAGTCTACGCGGCTGCCGCAAAACGCAGGCAAATCGGCCGCATCAGCAAGGGTAAACAGCTGGCAATGCTGATCACCCACACGCAAGCCGTCTTTTAAGTGAATGTCACGGATGATCGGCTGCTGATCTTTTCCCAGCAGAAACATATACCGCTCAATGACACCAGGCCTATTCGCTGTACCGGCCAATTTATCATCACCCAAACGCTCCAATGAAAACAAGCCACTATCATTAACGATCCGCTCAAAGGAACTGGCGGCAGAAAGGAAATTCTTAAATACCGCCTCATCCCGCTGCTGAACTGGCGCAATAGACTTGCGCAGGATATTGGAATACGCCGAAGAAGACAACCTTCGCCCCGTAGGTGTCTGGGTCAGGATAACATAACTCTCATGCTCCAGGTACGGCCGCTCGTTAAAATGTTGCTCGGAGGCATGGGCCAAACTACTTCCGGATAGCGCGGCACGCTGGAAATCTGCCGCAACCTTCGCTTTGATAAAAATATCCATCTTGTGAAAGATCGACCCAGTGGTCAAGACCCGGATCGCTTTGCACAGCGCCTGTTGACCG
The DNA here is from genome assembly GCF_014200825.1 of Pedobacter sp. AK017. Classification (NCBI taxonomy): domain Bacteria; kingdom Pseudomonadati; phylum Bacteroidota; class Sphingobacteriia; order Sphingobacteriales; family Sphingobacteriaceae; genus Pedobacter; species Pedobacter sp. AK017. The sequence goes on along the minus strand of NZ_JACHCW010000009.1, from coordinate 6,564 downwards.
GCATCAAAATTACCGGCCGATAAGGTTCCGGTCTCCGCGCCATGAAACCGGAAAGCAATACTCAGATCCCCCTGCATCGAAAGAATCGCATTATGTTCTACCTTCCAGATCGGAAAGATTTTTTCCAGGTTCATCATGCCGCCTGCCTTTCCGCATTGCTCTGCAATACCTTAAGTCCGGTAAACACCCGCCTGGAATTCACCCGCAGGTAACTTGGCAAGCCACGTTTTGCCAAATACTTTTCCAGCCCGTGTACACCAAAGCGTTTGGATAGCCTACCCACAGCCATAAACAGTCCGGTTCCCAAACCAAATACCAAAGGCAGGATGAAATACAAACTCACTCCCAGCAGGTACAGTGAAACAAAGGTCAATAACAGCAGCACTAAGCCTCCGGCCAGATAACCGATGTATTGCCCTTTCAGGCCCGAAAATTCGATAGGCTTATTTATGCCCTTATTGATCTGATAGATTAAACTCATAAACATATTTTTAGTATCAAGCGGATGGAGCCTCGCGGTGCCATCTTGTACAAGCTGTGCTACGCCCCGCCCGCCTGATAGGTGATTAATGATTTTTTCACAGGTCTCTTATGGTTTCAAAGGTGTTCAAGAGATCGCTGCGCTTAGTTATATGCCGAAGAAAGATTGCAGCACGGTAGCTACAACCACCAGAAAGATGCAGGAGCCAAACCAGGCGGCTGCCACTTTGCTTGTATCCGGCTCGCCGGCATTCCATTTTTGAATCGAGTAGGCCGAGGGAGTCTCACCCATCAGCCTCTCACAGAACCGTACGTGAAAGTCTCCTCTCATACGGCTCTTCTTATTCGGTCACCAGCAAGTTTCTTGCGATTTCGCAAGCTTGCAGTGGGCTTAACTCCCCAAGACCAGTGCGCAAACAAATCAGGTTTCGTCAATGCGATGTCCCCCAGTCTATGTACTGCCTGTGTCTTGAACTTTCTAAACCCTTTAAACTTGTTCCGAACCCAGCGAACTAGCTTCATGTTTACCCTCATTAGGACTTGCTTCAGCACTTTAATGTGAAATTTGCCGTAATAATTTATCCATCCCTGAATGATAGGATTGATTTGCTTTGCAATCTCTTCGAGCGTGATCTGTACCCAATAATGATGGTTCCACTTTCTGATGGTCTCCCATATCTTCGTCCTTGCTTTCTTACTGATTGCAGGCGCAAAGTTTAGGAACACCTCACCATGCGGGTCTATCGCCCTGCGTGGTTTGAAAGTGTAACCAAGAAAATCAAATGATACACAATCGTATTCGATCTCTCTGTGATTCTTCTTGCAGTAAACAATTTTAGTCTTAGCCTCGCTAAGTTCCAGCTTGCAGTCTGCCAACCTTTTCTTGATGCAACGTTTCACGAATTCTGCCTGTTTGAGGCTTACACAATGGCATATGATATCGTCTGCATACCGCTCGAATGAAATGTTGGATTGCTCCTTTTTCATCCACTCGTCGAATGCGTAGTGCAGGAACAGATTTGAAAGTATCGGTCCTATAACTGACCCTTGTGGTACTCCCTTCGTTCTTTCCACTAACGTTCCATCTTCCAACTGGTAAGGCACGGTCAACCAGCGTCTAATGTACATCATCGACCATGCGCATTGAATGTGCTTCTGCATGGCTTTGATCAGAAGTTCGTGATCTATGTTATCGAAGAAGCCTTTGATGTCTAAATCAACGACCCAATGGAACACTTGACATCTTTCTCTAGCTTTCGCTATAGCATCAAGTGCCGATTTCTTCTCCTGATAAGCAAAAGAATCCTCATGAAAATGTGGTGCTATTGATGGGTTTATCGTCATCACGACGACCATCTGTGCAACACGGTCTGCAACTGTTGGAATGCCAAGAGGTCTTAACCCGCCCCCAGTCTTTTGTATCTCTACAAATTTTACTGGTGGTGGTACATAGCTACCTGAACTCATGCGGTTCCAGATTTTGTACAGATTGTCCCCAAGCTTTTGCTCGAAGTCCAATAACGATACGTTGTCTACTCCCGCGGAGCCTTGGTTTGCTTTCACTCTTTTGTACGCTTCCATTACAAGCTGTTTTCTAATTTTAAATGACTTTGCGTCTTTCATTTTAAATCCTCCTAGTTTTACTTAGTTGTTCAAATTAATTCGCTGAATAAGCTGATCCCTTCGCTCCACTTCCATTACAGAAGTTTCATCACTACTACAGATCAGTCTGCCCCTGTATCTGGACATCGGTACTCTCATTCTCACAGGTTCTCTGCTTGAATTTCTCCCTTAGCATTCCAGAACAGGTTCCCATGTTCCTTGTAAACGCCTCTGTGCAGCTCGTGCCATCTCTATACCGGATGCCGTCAAAGCAGTAAGCAGGTTTCCCTTTGACTTATCCCGAGCCAAGTATAGGAGCTCGGTTTTGACATCAACTTCCATATTTCGGTACCTCATCAATGGTTCAATTTCGTTCACCTTCTGCACAGTTACCTGCCGGAATCTAGTCCGACTTTTCACGTATCGCTCACGACCAAAGCTCTTTACTAAAGCCGCATACGCTGGTTTGGAACCTCCTCCTGTAAGGCGGTTCCGAGGGGCCCACCCTCATCATCTACAAAGCATCGATCTAGCTGTTATTCAGACAACCAAATCGTTCATGGCACACAACACTTTTATAGCCCCTATGATGCCTAAAACTGCACCGATGGCGTACATCAGGTTACAACCCGCGTCAAAGTATCCTTTGACCTTGTTGGTCGCTTCATTGATCCCCGCCGCCCCATCTTGCGAAAAGGCAAGTGAGCTAAAAAGCAGGTTGGCGCACAGGATCGCAAAGCAGACCAGCAGGTATTTTCCAAGAAATTTTCGCCAGATTTTTCCCGTCTTTATAGATATATTTTTTGTGTTTATCATGTAATGAATTGAGGTGATTGAATAATTAATTGTCCCGGCAGATGCCTAGTTCCAGAGGTCTTCCAGTTCTTCCGGAGACAGCTGAAAGGGGACGCATTCACGGATGAAGGCATTCAGTTCCCCCACCAAAGTGCTTTTGGATGCCCAGGGATATTTCGCGCGGATCATCGGAAACATCACAAAGAAATCCTCCTTGCTGCCGTCCTTTTCGGCCAGCACCTTGCAGATGTCGCGGATGTCTTTTTGCATATCCGGCACCGCGCCCAGTTGCTTTGCCTTATCCACAAATCCGAAGTCCTCAGCTGAAACCACGCTCACCCCTTCTTCCAAAACCGGTTTGCCCATCAGCTCCTCTGCTTCGTCCGGAATATCATCTACTTCAGCTTGCCAGCGATGAGCCAGAGGCGGAGAAGCCTTATTTCTGCCACGAATCAAAAAGAACCAAATGAGCAGTCCGGCCAGCACCACAAAACCCACAGCTAGGGCCAGATGCAGTCCACAAAATGATTGAAATTGTATCATAATTACTTTGCTTTAGTCCCGCCGCACCATGCGACGGGATAACAAAAGCAAAGTTTCAAAGAAGCCGAAAAAGGATATCTACAGGGGTGACAAATAACTCATAACACCTTCATAATCAATCGCCAGAAACCAGATCACTCTCCGGTCTAGCTTCCAGGGAATTCTCGTGATCCATATAATTCAACAGCTCGGTGCGGCACAGATCCATGAAATGCGTCCGGCTCAAACGCTTACGCCGCTTGATCTCCCTGAAACGATTGGAAGGAACACCCAGCTCAACACCCAAGGTTTCCTCCAGCCAGCGAAAGATTTCCACCAGACTGGCTTTCCCGTTATTGAACTGCTTACCTAACCAAAGGCCATACCCTAGTTCGACCATATTGATCAGGTCGCCCGTATACTCAAAGTATTTCTTGACAGAACCTGACGGAATAACAGTACTACCCAAATCAACTTTTTCCAGCCCTTTCATTTCTTCCAAAATGTATTCCTGCAAAGACTCATAGGCAGAAAATAAGGCAAACAGGTATTCCCCGCAGGTTGAAAAATCTGGATCAATCTCTGGCAGTTCCAGCAAGACCGGCGAGGCGATCACTGCCCCACGCAAAAACAGGATGTCATCCATATCGGTGGCACCGGAACGGTAATACTCATAATATAAACGGTAACGTTTCAGCAAACTCGAAATGTGAGCCAGTTCCGCAAGGTAGAACTTGCGAATACTCTTACGATGGCCAGAAGGCTTACGATTCAGCAGGCCAAACAGCCCAGCATAATAAATCTTCAATGCAGTCCATTCCGCCTTTTCAAACTTAAAAAAATAAATCTCTTCCAGGTCATCATCAAAAGGAACCGATAGCACCTGAACCCTCGCGCGGTTAAAAAATTCCGCGATCTGCTCCATGATGCTGTTAAACTTTTCCACCATCGACAGTTCGTTTCGGCCAGCCATGAGTTTTACCCCAAGTTGCAAGTCACGAAAGCCTTGCTTAAAATTGTTTTTACGCATAGATATAGATTTTAAATAAATCCCGCCGACCGGCTCCCGCTCAAATCGGGACCCTAAGCAATCGGCAGAAATAAGTATCATCTCTTCATAGGCACATTTATTTTGGTCAACTCCAAAAGTGCAGCAAAAGATACCTGTCCGCCAATAGTGAAAACTCACGATTTCACACAAAAAAGCCTCACAGCAAGCTGTAAGGCAGGTAATTCAGGGATTGTCCCCACAAAAAAAAATCGTTTATTTTTCAGGTACGGTCAGAAATTTGTGAAGCAACGCGGTCTTGTTATTTACCCCTGCTTTTTTATAAGAATTCTGGGCATGCGAATCGACCGTCGAGGTAGAAATATGCAGCAGTTCTGCAATCTCTTTATAGGTTTTTCCTTTGGCAAGAAGCGAAACGACCTCAATTTCCCTGACCGTAAGTAAACATTTCCGGCAGTTGTCCAAAAAAGGATCAGTGGGTTCTTCCGGAATATTGGCAACATCCGGCAACTCAAGTGCCTCCGGAAAATCAGGCGAATCAGATAAACCACGCGAAGAATGCTCATCACCCTTATTCAAAAAAGTAAGGTACATCAACCCAACAGCAAGCAAAAGAACGGACAAGTTCACAATAACCAATCGATGCAGATCGGTCATCGAGCCCAACGTGCAGTTCCAGACCACCAGCAGCAGCAATACCAGTAGCGGAACCCAATCTTTTCGCTGAAAAGTAGGATAACACCGGAAAAGCTGATAACCCATCAGGGTCAGTTCAAACAATAAAAATAACCAGCAAACAACAGGGGACTGAATTTTAACAAAGGCAAAGGCACGCATCAATAAGGAATTAGATTAAAAATACCTGAAAGCGCCAGCGGGATCTATGCAAATGAAGGAAATCAATTAAGGGTATCGACACACGCTTGACCTGCCGGGCAGCAGGATGAACTATCACGATTTCTGTGATAGCGCGGGATGCAATGCCCCACACCGGAAGGGACTGGAACCCCACTAGAGTACAGAACAAAGCAAGCCCGCGCTTCCGCAGGCGTTGCACTTGTTCCCGACTCTAGTATAAAATTTCCAGTTTTTCCGGTCAGGACGCGTTTAACGCTATAAATATCTCAAGCAAACAATTATGTCTGTGTCGTAATTCGTATTTTAAAGTTGAACAAAGATAAAGAATCCTTCGGGTAATACCCTAAGATCCTCAGCCTATACAAAGGCGCAAATTTACATTGGTTAACAAACATAGTATAGAAGATTAATTGCATTAAATTTCGGTATAAAACGAAGTGCCTTAACCTCTAAAAAAGTAGCCCTTTGTATAAAAAAGGGCAAATACCTAATGCTTAGCACTTTAATTTCACAAGACCTAAGGCTTAAATAATTTCGCACGGACATTCCGCAACGTACTTTCACCGATCAGCACATAAGAGGCAATGTCAGCATCGATCATTAGGCCACCCGCTGGCAGAAACTCTGGGAATTCCATGTAAAAATCATACACCACCTTTTCCGCATCCCGCGTTAATAACCGAACCCGCTCAAGTTCTTTACGATTGGTGTCCGCCATGATCAATCTGGACAAATCCTGGGTACTGGGGAACCTGTCATAAATAATTTGCATATGTTCAAAGCTGATGCCCAGCACATAACTTCCTGCCAGACCCACCAGATCATAGTCAGAAGGTTCCTGAGCAGTAAAACTAAAATCAGCTAAAATCGCATGTTTTTTAGCAATGCTTAACACCTGATTATCACCTAAAACACTGCTGCCGTACGTGGCCACAAAACCACGGCCCACATACAGCGCATCCGTGATCGGCCTCTTCTTTCTAAACAAAACATCACGCTCCAAAAGATCTTTAACACTCATATTGGCTCGCAGGTATTCCCGCAACTCCAGCGGCTGACCCTTATAGCTACAAAGGTCTTTGTACAATTCATTAACGCATTCATCATATTCATTCATAGGGGATAGATTGTAATTTGTATAATGTGACTTAAAATAGATTACTAACCATAAAAAAAGGGCTAGGTGCAATCCTGCAACCTAACCCCTAACTATTATTATCCAAGACCTCCGAAAATCGGTTTAACAAAGTGAGTATAACTAGCATGATGCAAAAATGAGCTCGTCCGGCCTTACGCCC